>CBHFMJ010000108.1:0-7776 GCA_965994715.1 uncultured bacterium
CTCGCCGCCGAGAGGGAGACGGTGAACGTGGCGGTGGTGGTCCCGGCGTTGCCCTCGGTGACGGAGACGTCGTTCACCGAGAGGGTGGGCGGCGCGTCGTCGTCGGTGATGGTGCCGACGCCCTGGGGGTCGCCGATCTGTCCCGGGGCACCGACGAGCGTCGTCAGGTTCACCACGAACGTCTCGTTCGGCTCGTCCGTGGCGTCCCGGACGATGGGAACCCCGATGACCTTCGAGCTCGCCGACTTCGTCAGCGAGACGGTGCCGGAGGACGTCGTGAAGTCGCCGGGCGCGGATGCCGACCCGGGCGCCGTTGCCCAGCTGACCTGGAGGGGACAGCACACCTTGGGGGGTGGCGCCGCCTGGATCGTGAACGACGCCGTGGCGGGAACTGCCCCCGTGCCTTCGGTCACGGTGACATCGGAGATGGTCACGGAAGGGGTCGGGGCCGCGGCGGCGGGGGAGGGCAGCGAAAGGACGAGCACGGTGGCGGCTGCGGCCCCGGCGACGAGCCGGATCAGTGAGGGCGAACGCCGACGGAGGGGTGTGGGAACGACGGCATCCATGAGAAGTGAATCGGCAGATCACCGATACTGATGGATACCCGTTCTTGGGGCGATCTACTGCCCTGGAGTGGGTATGGACCGCGGGAGGGACTCAGGCGACCTGGCGGGTCAGGCGACGCCGCTGCTGCTCTGTGAGCCCTCCCCACACGCCGTATCGCTCCCCGTTCTTGAGCGCCCACGAGAGGCATTCCGTCCGGATCGTGCAGGCGCTGCAGAACGCGAGCGCGGGCCCCGCTTCCTCCTCCGAGATCGGGAAGAAGACGTCGGGGTCGATCCCGAAGCACGCGGACCGTTCCTGCCAGACGTCGGGGGGTGAGGGATCATCGGGCAACACATCGACGTCGACGATCGGGAGACGATCGATTCGCACCGTTCCGTTCCTCCCCCCCGGGGTCCCCCTCGGTCCGGGACCGAAGGAATAGCACGGAGTGACCACGGCGGGGAAGGGGTCCGGAGTCGCGTCCTGGCAAACCCCCAGGTGGCGGATGCGAAATGAGCCGAAGTATCTACTCAACCCTCTGTAGGGAAAGCGGTCCGGCGTGGGTGGCGAGCTGCTTCGAGGCGGAATCCCACCGGACCCGAACGATCGCGGCGACGCCGTCGGGGTCCTCCACGGTGCTCGTCACCTCCCCGACGACGGTCCCACCCGCGACGACTGGCGTACCCGGGGCGATCGGAGCCCCGGACCGGACGTGGAGGAGGACGCGCGGAGGGTGTCCGAGGTTGCGGACCTTCGCCACGGACTCCTGTCCGAGGAAACATCCCTTCGTGAAGTCGATCGTGTGCTCCAGCCCTGCCTCCGCGGGGAGGGCGTCCGGCCCGAAGTCGACCCCCATCCGCGGCTCTCCGCGGCGGATCCGCCGGGCCTCGAGGTCCCCGGCATCCGCCTCGGTCAGCCCGCTTGCTCGGAGACGTTCCCGCAGCCGTGAGGAGGCGTCTCCGGACGGCACGACGACGTCGCAGCCCGGGCCGAGGACGGACGGGGACAGGACGACGGACCCGGGGCTGTTCTCGACGGCAGAGGACGGGGACAGGACGACGGACCCGGGGCTGTTCTCGACGGCAGAGCCGTCGAGGACGGCCACCACCTCCGAGCGGTCGCCGACGTCGGTGACCTCGACGTCCGACGACAACACGTACGGTCGCAGGATCGCATCCACCCGGTCGGGCTGGTCCGGTGCCTGGAGGAGGAGGTAGGAGCCGTCCACCGCCGCGATGTGGAAATCGGCGAGGATCCGGCCGGTGGGGGTGAGGAGGAGACATCGCCGGGAGGCTCGATCGGGCAGCTCCTCGACATCCGCCGTGACAAGGTCGTGCAGCCACGATCGGGCATCGGTGCCCCCGACGGCGATGACGCCCCAGCCGGAGAGCACCGCGAAGGCCGCATCCCGCTGCCGCTCCCTCGGTTGCGTTGTTGCCGTCGCGGCACCTCCCTCATCGAGCCTGCTCTGGGAGGATATCCGCCGGTGGACATCCCGAGGACCCTCGTCGTGACGAATGACTTCCCCCCGAGGGTCGGCGGCATCCAGCGAACGCTCGAGTCGCTCTGCAGGGAGCTCCCCCCCGACCGGATCTCGGTCATCGCGCCGTCGTGCGAGGGATCGGAGCGCTTCGACGCATCGGTTCCCTTCACCGTGGTCCGCGAACGCCGGCGCTTCATCTGGCCGACGCCCGGCGTCGTCCGCAGGCTGCGCGCCGAGGTCGATCGATCGGGCGCGGAGGTGGTGCTGTTCGGCGACGCGTTCCCACTCGCCCTGCTGGGGTCGCAGCTCAAGGCGCGGGGCACTCCCTCGGTCGTCCTCGCGCACGGTTTCGACTACTGGCTCTCGACGGTGCCGGTCGCCCATGCCGTGATGCAGCGGATGACGGCGCCCGCATCTCGGGTGGCCGGGTGCAGCGAGTTCATCTCCCGCCGGGTCCGGACCGCCGTGCCGAAGCACGTGCCGGTCTCGGTGCTCCATCCGGGGGCCGATGTCGAGCGGTTCCGCCCCGATCTGCCCACGGCGGACATCAAGGAACGGCACGGGCTGGGCGACCGCCCGCTGGTCGTCTGCGTGAGCAGGTTGGTCCCGAGGAAGGGGCAGGACGTGTTGATCCGGGCGATGCGCTCGATCCAACGGCGGGTGCCGGAGGCCGGGCTGCTGATCGTCGGCTCCGGCCCCTACGAGTCGACCCTCCGGTCTCTCGCGGAGCACGCGCCGACACGCTCGGTCACGTTCGTGGGCGAGGTGTCCGAAGAGGACCTGCCCCGCTACTACGCGGTGGGAGACGTCTTCGCGATGCCGTGCCGGACCCGCCTGGCCGGACTCGAGGTGGAGGGGTGGGGGAACGTCTTCATCGAGGCGGCCGCGTGTGGTCGTCCGGTGGTCGTCGGCGATTCCGGCGGCTCGCGCGAAGCGCTCGTGCACGGAGCGACCGGGCTGCTCGTCGACGGCGCGGAGGTGGGCGGGGTGGCGGACGCCGTCGCGACCCTCTTGGAGGATCCCGCGTACGCCCGACGGCTCGGGAAAGCGGGCCGAGCCCGTGTCGAGCACGAGCACACCTGGGCCCGGGTCGCGGAACGGCTCGCGGGATGGCTCCGCGAGGCGGCCTCCGCCTAGCGTGACCCCGTCGCCCTCACAGCGGCGCGGGAGCACCTCCCAGGCGGGCGCGGCACCGGCGGTACGCTTGCCTTGTGGAGGATCGCCGCTGTCCGAACTGCAACGCGCTGGTGAGCGCGGATGCCGAATGGTGCGGACAATGCTTCTCCTCCCTACGAGCTCCGACGCCGGAGCCGGCCACGGCCGCCGTTCCCGTGGTCGCACGGCCGCAGGAAGGAACGGAAGGAGCAGGGCCGCGGGAGCGCGAGGCGCCGGCGCAGCTCATGTGGCCGTGTCCGACCTGCGGGGCGCAGAACGACATCGCCCTCGACCTCTGCAGCGTCTGCGGCACCTCCTTCGGTCAGCTCCTTCGGGAGGAACGGGGGGCCCCGACCGTTTCGCCTCGCGATGCCTTCCTGTGGTCGCTCACGTTCCCCGGCGTCGGGCACGCGAAGGCCGGCCGGGCGCCCGACGGCATCGCCCGTGGCACGTTGTTCGTCCTCTCGTTCGGGCTGGCGCTCGTGATCGTCGTATCGGGGGTGTCGAGCCCGCCGGTCTTCGGCGTTGTCGTTCTCCTGCTCGGCTCCGCGATGGTGCTCTACCTCGGGTCGGCCGCCGAGGCGTATCGGATCGCCGGAGGCGGGTCGCCGTTCGTCTCGTCGCGCGCCCTCCTGTGGGCGACCGTCGCCCTCATCATGCTCTCCGTGTCCCTCCTGGCGGTGTCGATCGTGACGGTCAACAGCCGCTGAGACATCCCCGCTAGGATTCCGGCCGATGGAGCACGCGGAGGGATCGATCGTCATCGATGCGCCCCTCGAGGACGTGATGGAGGTCCTCGAGGACTACGAGGCCTACCCGGAGTGGGCGGAGGTCCGCACCGCGCAGATCCGTGAACGCGGCGAGGGCGGCCGAGCCCGGGAGGTGGCGTTCGAGGTCGACGTGCCGGTGTTGGGCAAGGCCACGTACACCCTGTCCTACCGCTACGCCCCCGGGGACACGGGTCTGTCCTGGACGACGAAGGAGGCTCGCGGCGCGATCCGCGACATCCGCGGCGAGTACCTCCTGAACGAGATCTCCGATTCCGAGACCAAGGTGACCTACCGGCTCGCGGTCGAGATCGGCATCCTCGTTCCCGGGTTCGTTCGGACGGAGGGCGCCAAGCGGGTCATCGAGAACGCGTTGGAGCGACTCAAGCGGCGCGTGGAGATGGGCTGAGGGTGCGGGTCCTCCTGTTCACCGGGAAGGGTGGTGTCGGCAAGACGACCATCGCCGCCGCCACCGCGGTCCGCGCAGCCGATGCCGGTCTGCGGACGCTGGTGATGTCCACCGACCCCGCCCATTCCCTCGGTGATTCCTTCGACGAGGAGATCGGATCGCGCCCCACGGAGATCGGCGAGCGCCTCTGGGCGCAGCAGATCGACGCCCAGGAGCGGCTCGAGGACAACTGGCGGGAGATCCAGGACTACATGATCCAGCTGATGAACTGGGCCGGGACGGAGACGATCCAGGCGGAGGAGCTGACCGTGCTTCCCGGCCTGGACGAGATCTTCGCCTTGATCGACGTCAAGACACACGTCGAGAGCGGAGCCTACGACGTGTTGATCGTGGACTGCGCGCCGACGGCCGAGACGCTCCGGTTGCTCTCCCTCCCCGACGTGATGCAGTGGTACATCGAACGGATCTTCCCCGTGGAGCGGAGGATCGTGAAGACGGTTCGCCCGCTCGTGTCGCGGGTGACGTCCCTGCCGATCGCGGGCGACCGCGTGTTCGATGCCGTGGAACGGCTCCACCGCAACCTCGACGCGGTGAAGAAGATCCTCACCGACGAGGCCACGTCGTCGGTTCGCCTGGTGGTCAACCCGGAGAAGATGGTCATCGCCGAGGCGCGGCGCACGTACACGTACCTCGGTCTGTTCGGCTACCGCGTGGATGCGGTGGTCGTGAACCGCGTCCTCCCGCCCGATGTGACCGATCCGTACTTCGGCAAGTGGAAGGACATCCAGGCGGAGCACCTCGCCACCGTCCACGAGTCCTTCGAGCCCGTGCCGATCCTCACGTCGCGTCTCTTCGACCGGGAGATGATCGGTGTCGGGCTGCTCGAGGAGATGGCCACGGAGATCTACGGGAAGCTGGACGCCGCCGACATCCTGTACCGGGACGACCCCATCCGCGTGCGGAAACGCGGGACCGGCTACGTCCTCGTGATGCGGCTCCCGTTCGCATCCCGCGAGGACATGGACATCCATCGGCGGGGGGAGGAGCTGTTCATCCGCGTGGGGGCGTACAAGCGGAACCTGATCCTGCCGCAGTCGCTCAAGCGGATGTCGGTCCGCGAGGCGAACTTCGCGGGCGATCATCTCGAGATCCTGTTCGGGCGGGAGCCCCGTCCGGTCGAAAGGAGCTGACCATGGCCGAGACCGCGAAGCGGAGCCGGGCACGGGGGTCGACGGGCCCCGAACCAGAGACGCACGCTTCCGGCGATCAGATCTGCACGGTGGGGTTCTGCCCGATCTGCCTGGCCGTCACCGCCGTTCAACCGCTGAAGCCTGAGGCGATCGAGCACCTCCTGAACGCCGGCCGCGAGTTCCTGCTCGCGATGACCGCGGTGCTCGGGGCACGCGCCGACGAGGCCGGCGCCGACGCCGCGCCGACGCTCACGCGTATCGACATCGAGTGAGCGACCGCAGCGCGGTCGGCGTCGACGTCGGTGGCACGAAGATCGCCGCCCTCCGGATGACGGTCGAGGGGTCGATCGAAGCCTCCACCGTGGTCGCCACGCCGGCCTCCGATCAGGATGCCGCGCTCCCGGCGATCGAAGCAGCGATCGCGTCGGTGATCGACGGCGGCGTGGTGGCCATCGGGATCGGCATGGCGGGTCTCGTCGACGCCCGCACGGGCGTGCTCCTGACGACCCCAAACCTCGTCTGGCGCAACCTGCCGCTCGAAGCGGAGCTGCACGCCAGGTTCTCCCTGCCCGTGAACGTAGACAACGACGCGACGGCGGCCGCCTGGGCCGAACGGTCCCTCGGCGCCTCCCGCGACTACGACGACTCCCTGTTCGTCGGCGTGGGGACGGGCATCGGAGGCGGGCTCGTCATGGGCGGCCGAGTCGTCCGGGGTGCGCACGGTCTCGCGGGTGAGATCGGGCACGTGATCGTCGAGCCGGACGGTCCGGTGTGCGGCTGTGGGAACCGCGGATGCTGGGAGCAGGTGGCGAGCGGTCTGGCGATCGCGCGGGCCGGCGCTCGCACGGTGGCGGAGGACCCCGGGGGCGCGATCGGGAGACTCGTCGGCGGCGATCCCCGCCGCGTGACCGGTGAGATCGTGACACGGGCGGCACGCGAAGGCGATGTCGCCGCCGCCGCGCTCCTCGCCGAGGTGGGCCGACGACTCGGCGAAGGGGTAGCGGGCCTCGTGAACGTCCTCGATCCGGAGATCGTCGTGATCGGCGGAGGGGCGAGCGAGGCGGGAGAGCTGCTCCTCGCGCCGCTCCGCGCCGCGTTCGTCGACTCCCTCGAAGGTGCCGACGTCCGGCCGGAGGTGCCGATCGTGGCGGCGGCACTCGGGAACGACGCCGGCGCGATCGGGGCCGGCCTGCTCGCGCTCGAGAGGGTCGCCGGGTGAGGCTGGGGCTCAGTCTCCCGATGTTCACGGACGACGCCGAACGACCGCTCGCCGCGGCGGAACGAGCGGCGCGCGCCGGCTACGAGGGGACGTTCGCCCCCGATCACCTCTTCCCGCCGGGGGCGCCCGGCCGGCCCGCGCTCGAGCCCTTCGCGATCCTCGCCGCGGTGGCGGCCCGCCATCCCGAGCTGCACGTCGGGACGCTCGTCTCGCGAGCCTCCCTCCGGCCCGCCGCGATCCTCGCGAAGCAGGCGGCGGCGTTGGATGCGATGAGCGGTGGCCGGGCGATCCTCGGCCTCGGGGCCGGTGACTCGGTTTCGAGAGCGGAGCACGAGGCGTTCGGCATCCCGTTCGCCCCCGCCGTACGACGGGTGGCGCTCCTGGAGGAGACGGTCGGAGCGATGCGTGCCCTGTTCGCCGGAGCGTCGTGGGAGGGCGGCGCCCATGTCCCCGCGATCGCGGGGCCGTTGCTTCCGCCCGGGCATCCGGAGCTCTGGGTCGGGGGGCGCTCCGACGAGGTCATCGCAGCGGCGGCCCGATCCGCCGACGCCTGGAACGGCTGGGGGATGGACGCCGATCGATTCGCCGTGGCCGTGCACGAGCTCCGCCGCGTGGCGGACGGCCGAACGGTGACTCCGACGTGGGGTGGGATCGCCCTCGTCGGCAGGGATGCCGCCGACCTCGAACGCCTCCGCGTCGAGCGCAGCGCCAAAGGCCTGTCCATGGATGTCTGGCAAGGTGATGGCCCGGCCTTCCGTGCGTTCGCCGAGCGGCTGCGGGAGATGGACTGCTCGTGGATCGTCGTGCTTCCCGTCGGCGGCGCCGATCGGATCGAGGTCGTGGCCGAGGCTCTCGGGCGATGAACAGCGGGGCGTTGAAGCGCGCGAAACGGCAGATCCGGCGAGCCGTGCTCGAGGAGCGCGACGCCCTGTCGCCGGGCGTGCGCGCCGAGCGGGGGGAGCGGATCGCCCGGCGCGTCGTGGAGCTTCCCGAGGTCCGCGACGTTC
>CBHFMJ010000109.1:0-7748 GCA_965994715.1 uncultured bacterium
CCTCGTTCGACAGGCTCCGCGAGTCGCTGGGCTCGGATGACGCCCTCCTCCGCCTCCTGGACGAGCGGATCGAGGTGGTCGACGGGGACTTCTCCCGCGGCCGGCCGGATCTGCCGGGAGCCATCGACGTCGTGATCCACTCCGCCGCGACGGTCTCGTTCGACCCGCCCATCGACGAGGGCTTCCAGACGAACCTTCTGGGCGCGATGAACCTCTACGGCGCCGTGCTCGACGGCGGATCGCGGCCCGCGCTCGTCCACGTCTCGACGGCGTACGTGGCCGGCGTGCAGAAGGGAGTGATCCCCGAGCGAACGCTGGACCATCGCGTGGACTGGCGGCTCGAGGCGGAGCTGGCGATGTCGGCCCGCCGCGACGTGGAGGCCGCTTCGAGGAAGCCCGAGCTCCTCGAGCGGTTCCTCGAGGACGCGTCAAAGGAGCACTCCCGCGCGGGGCCAACGACCGTCGCGGACGACGCCGAGCAGCGACGCAAGGAGTGGATGACCAAGCGGCTCGTCGAGTATGGGCGGCAGCGCGCGCGGTCGCTCGGCTGGCCGGACGTGTACACGTTCACGAAGGCGATGGGCGAGCGCGCGGTGGAGGAGCTCGCCGCCGCCGAGCAGCTCCCGCTGTCGATCGTGCGGCCTTCGATCATCGAGTCCGCGCTCCTGCACCCGGCGCCGGGGTGGATCGACGGCTTCAAGATGGCGGATCCGATCATCCGGGCGTACGGGCTCGGACAGATCCCCGAGTTCCCCGGCATCCCGGAAGGCATCGTCGACATCATCCCGGTCGACTTCGTGGTGAACGCGATCCTCGCGGTGGCCGCGAACCCTCCGACGCCGGGGGAGCCGGCGCACTACCACGTGTCCTCGGGCGATCGGAACCCGCTCCAGTTCCATCAGCTCTACGCGCTCGTCCGGGAGTACTTCGAGGCGCATCCGCTCCCCGAGCGGGGTCGAGGCGAGCACAAGGTGCCGGAGTGGACGTTCCCGGGGAACGTGACCGTGGAGAAGATGCTCCGCCGGGCGGAGCGACTGACCGACGTCGCGGAGCAGGTCGTCACCCATCTCCCCAAGTCGAAGGGGATGCGGGACGCCGTCCGGCGAGTGGATCGGGACAAGGCCCGCGTCGACTTCGTGAAGCGGTACTCCGACCTCTACGGCGCCTACACGGAGGCCGAGGTGATCTACACCGACGATGTCGCGATGCAGCTCTTCCAGAGCCTCTCGACGGAGGATCGGGCCCGCTTCCCGTTCGACGCCGCGATGATCGACTGGAAGCACTACCTCCAGGACGTCCACTCGCCGGCCGTGACCCAGTCGCTCCGCGAGCTCGCACGGAAGGACCGCGCTCGGCCCGCGGTCAAGATCAGAGAGCGAGAGGAGCCGGTGCTCGCCGTCTTCGACATGGAGGGCACGATCATCTCCTCCAACGTCGTGGAGTCCTACGTGTGGGCGAGGATGGCCGACCTCGAACCGGACGGATGGCCGGGCGAGCTGGTGAGCGTCTTCGGCAGGATCCCGCGGTACCTCGCGATCGACCGCCGTGATCGCGGCGATTTCCTGCGCACGTTCTTCCGGCGGTACGAGGGTGCGTCGGTCGAGGGCCTCGAGCGGCTCGTCGACCGGCACGTCGGCGAGTTCATGCTCCAGAAGGCGAGCCCCGGGGCGATCCGCCGGATCCGGGAGCACCGGGCCGCCGGGCACCGGACGCTCCTGCTCACCGCCGCCGCGAACGCGTTCCTCCGCCCTCTGCAGCCATTGTTCGATGTCGTGATCGGGGCCGACCTCCAGGTGGACGCCGAAGGGCGCTACACCGGGTTCATGTCCACCCCGCCACTTGTCGGCGAGGCGCGGGCGGCCTGGCTCCGCCGCTACGCGGCCGGTGAGGCCGTCGACCTGAAGGCCTCCTACGCATACGCCGACTCCTACTCCGATCTGCCCCTGCTCCGCGCGGTGGGGAACCCCGTCGCCGTGTCACCCGACTCGCACCTGTACCGGTACGCGCGTCGACGGAGGTGGCCGATCGAGGAGTGGGCGATGTCGAAGGGCATGCCACGCGTCCGATTCCCGAAGCCGGCGAGGAGGTAGGGACGGTGGCGCTGGCGCTCGAGTACTACCGCTCCGCGCCGAAGTACCTCGGCGCGCGCACGATCGGCTCGAAGGTGCCCGGCCTCGTGACGGCCGGACTCGCGCCGCTCCGGCTCGTGACCCAGAAGGATCCCGAGCCGGTCCGCGAAGGATGGGCACGCGTGAAGCCGCACCTGTCCGGCATCTGCGGCAGCGATCTCTCCACGATCGCCGGGCGCTCCTCGTTCTACTTCTCGCCGCTCGTGTCGCTCCCGTTCGTTCCGGGACACGAGGTCGTCGGTGAGCTCCTGGACGACTGCGGCGATCTGAAGACCGGTCGGCGCGTCGTGATCTCGAGCGTCCTCGGGTGCGCCGCCCGGGGAGAGGACCCGCCATGCGAGCATTGCGCGGCAGGCCATGTGGGCCGCTGCGATCGCGTCACCGTTGGCCACCTGAAGCCCGGGCTCCAGACCGGGTACTGCTCGGAGACCGGTGGCGGATGGAGCCGTCTGATGCTCGCCCACCGATCCCAGCTCTGGCCGGTACCCGACGGGATGGGGGACGAGACCGCGGTGCTGATCGAGCCGCTCGCGTGCGCGATCCACGCCGCGTTCCGCGCGAGGATCCCTGCGGGGGGCACGGTGCATGTCGTCGGCGCCGGCACGGTCGGCATCCTGACGCTGATCGCGATCAAGGCTTTCACGAAAGCGGATCAGGTGATCGTGTCGGCGAAGCACCAACGTCAGCGCGCCGCGGCCAAGATGGCCGGCGCCGACGACGTCGTTCGGCCGGAGCACGCGGTGAAGGCCGTGCGTCGCACCGATCATGCGGTGAAGCTCACGCCGGAGCGCGGCATGGAGTTCCTGCTCGGCGGTGTCGACGTGGCGATCGAGTGCACCGGCTCGAGCAGCGCGCTCGACCTCGCGCTCCGCACGACGAAGGCCGGGGGCCGCATCGTGGTCTCCGGGATCCCCGGCGGCGGAGCGGATCTCACCCCATTGTGGTTCCGGGAGCTGGAACTCGCCGGCGCCTACACATCGGGCGTGGAGGACCTCGGCAAGGGTGTCACCCGCCCGACGTTCGAGATGGCGATCGAGCTCGCCACGAACCTCCCCATGCTCGAGCAGCTCGTGGGCGCGACATACCCGCTCGACCGGTGGCGAGACGCCCTCGACCACGCGATGGCCGCGGGCTCGCTCGGTACGTTCAAGGTGGCGTTCGCGCCGCAAGCCGACAAAACACGGAACGACTGACAGGAGACGACGACCGATGCCCAGACCCGGATTCGTGTTGGAGGTGGACGAGCGGACACCGCCGCTGCTCGTCCACGAGGGGGAGGGCTTCCGCCTTCAGAAGTTCCCCCTCGGGACTCGGGTGGTCTACCCGCCGGATCCGTTGCCCGGGATCCGGGACGTGAACGCGGCGATCCGCCACGCGCTACTTCACCCTGTGGGGGATACCGAGCCATTGCCCGAGCTCCTGAAGGCGGGGATGAAGCTCACGATCGCCGTCGACGACATCTCGATCCCGTTGCCGCCGATGACGCTGCCCGACATCCGGCAACGCATCCTCGAGCAGGTGATCGAGCTCGCTGCCCGCAAGGGTGTCGAGGACGTCCAGATCGTCGTGGCGACTGCCCTGCACCGGCGGATGACGGCCGACGAGATCCGCCGCATGGTGGGCGAGCGCGTGTTCCGCTCGTTCTGGCCGAAGGACCTCTTCAACTTCGACGGCGAGGACAAGGACGCGCTGACGGAGATCGGCACCACCGACGAGCACGAGGTCGTCGAGATCTCGAAGCGGGCCGCGGAGTCCGACCTCCTCGTCTACGTCAACGTGAACCTCGTGGCGATGGACGGCGGTCACAAGTCGGTCGCGATCGGGCTCGCGGGCTATCGCTCCCTCAAGCATCACCACAACGTCGACACGATGATGCACTCGCGCTCCTACATGGACACCCGCCCGGGGCACAGCGCGATCGCCGACTCCGCGACGCGGATGGGCAGGCTGATCGCCGCGGAAGGGCCGAAGGTGTTCCAGATCGAGACGACCGTGAACTCCGAGACCTTCCCGAAGAACCTCGGCTTCCTGAACAAGCGGGAATGGGAGTGGTCCGCCTACGACCAGGGCGTGATGGTGGCCGCGCGGAAGGCGAACCAGATGGCTCCTCCCCGCGTACGCCGGGAGTTCTTCCGACGGGTCGAGGCCCCGTACAAGCTCACGGGGATCAACGCCGGCGAGGTCGAGGCCGTCCACGAGCGGACGCTCGAGAACCTGCACCGGCAACAGCTGGTCGAGGTCCGGGGGCAATCCGACGTCTTGGTGTTCGGGCTGCCGTACCTGGGCCCGTACAACGTGAACTCGATCTTGAACCCGATCCTCGTGCACTGCCTCGGGCTCGGCTACCTCTTCAACATGTACCGGAACATGCCCCTCGTGAAGCCGGGCGGGGTCGTGATCCTGTACCACCCGGTGCCGTGGGAGTTCCACCAGATCCATCACCCCTCCTACATCGACTTCTTCGAGGAGGTCCTCGCCGAGACGACGGATCCGGCGACGATCGAGTCGAAGTACGAGGAGCGGTACGCGACCGACCCGTGGTACACGCACCTGTACCGGACGTCGCACGCGTATCACGGCGTGCATCCCTTCTACATGTGGTACTGGGGGGCGCACGGGCGCGACCACGCCGGCGACGTGATCTTCGTGGGGGGCGAGCCGAAGTCGGTGGCGCGCCTCGGGTATCGCGCGGCCGGCTCGTTCCGCGACGCGCTGGAGATGGCGAAGGACACCGTCGGATCGTCGCCCTCGATCACCTACTTCCATGCGCCGCCGATCATGATCGCGGACGTGGTGTGAGATGGGCGCACGCGACGAGCTCAAGGCCATGGCGGAGGGCTTCCGCTGGGGGCGCCGACCACTGGTCCCGCGCTCGGCGGAGGAGCACGCCGCGCCGAAGATCGACCGCGTCTTCCCGTCGGACTGGGCACGGACCGATGCGGGAGTGGCTGCACGGCAAGTGCTCCTGAAGGGTGCGATGACCCCGATCGTCCGCAACGAGCTGACGCTGCGCGTGTTCGGACGGGACAACCTCGCGGGCGTCGCTCCGCCACTGATCCTGTACTCGAACCATTCGAGCCATCTGGATGCGACGCTGATCATGTGCACCCTCCCGGACGTGTGGCAGGCGAAGACCGCGGTGGGGGCGGCGCGCGACTACTTCTTCGACGTGTGGTGGCGGCAGGCGTTCACCGCGCTCGTCTACGGCGCGTTCCCGATCGATCGCGCGCGGGGCGCGAAGGGAGCCGTCGACAAGGCGCGCGAGCTCCTGTCCGAAGGCTGGAGCATCGTCGTGTTCCCCGAAGGGACGCGATCGGCGGACGGTCACCTCCAACGGTTCCGCCACGGCGCCGCTCGCCTCGCGCTCGAGACCGGCGCCGGCCTCGCCCCGATCGCGATCGTGGGGGCGTTCCAGGCGATGCCGAAGGGTAGGTTCTGGCCGCGCTCCGGCAGGCCCCCCGTCACCGTTCGCTACGGCGAGCCGTTCTGGCCGGAGGAGGGGGAGACGCACCAGGACCTGTCTCGCCGGATGACGCAAGCCGTGACGCAGCTCTTCCACGAGGAGCGGACCACGTGGTGGGAGGCGTTGCACCGCGCCCAGCGCGGCGAGACTCCGTCGCTCGTGGGTCCCGTCGGCCCCGACTGGCTCCGGCGATGGGAGGGCTCGCGCCCGGTCTGGCGCACGGGCCCCGCGAAGGTCTGGGACTAGCGCCGTGCCGAGGACGGGCGGGGAGGAGCGGCGCTCCACCCTCGTCGAGGAGGCGATACGGCAGTTCGGGCGCGAGGGCTACGCGGGCGCGAGCCTCGACGACATCGCGCGCGCGGTCGGCGTCCGGAAGCAGACCCTCCTGTACTACTTCTCGAGCAAGGACGCGCTGCTCGAGGCGTGCCTCCATGCGGCGGGGATCCGGCTGGCCGAGGTGATCGCGCAGGCGCTCGAGGGCAAGGAGGGGTACTGGGAGCGAGCGGAGGCCGTGATCCACGCCGTCTTCGGTCTCGCTTCGGAGTGGCCGGAGTTCCCGATGTTCGTTCGAGAAGCGGGCCGGCTCGGGCCGCTCGCCTTCGAGCGCTTCGCCGATGTCTTGGATCCGCTCCGACGCCGCGCGGTGGAGTTCCTGCAGTCCGGCATGGACGACGGTCAGGTTCGCAAGCAGGATCCCGCGATGCTGCTGTTCACGCTGTACACGGCCGTGGTCGGTTCCCTCACCGAGGCGAGCGTCCTCAACGCCGTGGTCGGGGCCGACAAGAGCCGCGCCTCGCTCCGGCGGAGGGAGAAAGAGGTGGTCGCGTTCGTCCGCGCCGCCCTCGAGCCCGTGCCCGACCGATAGTTCGTCAGCCGAGGAGATCCCAGAACGGGCCGGTGAGCCCGATCTCCTCGAAGACGGCCTGCGCTTCCTCCGACGTCCTCCGCCTCCACGCGGGATCGAGTCGCTCGGCGAACCACGACTCCGCGAGCGCCCATCCCTGCTGCGGAGTGAAGACCGCGCCCGGTGGGAGGCCGCGTTCCCGGGCCCACCCTCGCACGTGCTCTTCCGACCGGAAGAGGAGCATGCTCGCTCAGGTCGAGCCGATGTCGTCCCACCAGCGGGCCGCCGGGACCGCGAAGTGGATCACACCTTCGCCCGGCTCCTCGAGGACGCCGTCGCGCACCTCGAGGCGGAGCGGCGCCGCGCAATCGGGACAGTGCGTGTCGATCCGGGCATCCGCGTGCAGACAGGCCGGGATCCCCAACGCGTCCCATATGCAGTTCGCGAAGTAGCGCTGCTCACCGACCGAGACCGAGAAGGGGGTCGGGATCGCGGAGAACGGGGCCGCCATCCAGATCGAGGTCGTGCCTGGCGCGAGGACGAGGATGTGTCCCTCGGCGAGCCGCCGGAGCGAGGTCTCGACCTCCGCCGTCGTGGCGCCGACCTCATGGGCGATCTCATCCGCCGACGGCGGGGCGCACTCGGCGACGGTGTGTCGGTAGACGGCGACGCGTACCGCTCGGTCGAACGAGGCAGCGTCGCCAGGAGTGGCGACCATCGGATCGTCCTAGGAGTAGAACTCGACGACGAGGCGCTCTTCGAGGGTCACCGGGAGCGGGATCTCATCCCGTTCCGGGACCCGGATGAAGGCGCCCTTGATCTCGTCCTTGTTCCGGTAGAGGTATCCGGGTGGATCCGCGGTGATCTGGATCGCTTCTCGCACCGCGATGAAGTCGCGCGCCTTGTCCGTGAGGCTGATCTCCTGCCCCGCCTTGACCTGAGCGCTCGGAACGTCGATCCGCTTGCCGTCGATCAGCACATGGCCGTGCGAGACGAGCTGCCGTGCCTGATGGATCGTGAGCGCGAACCCGAGACGGAGGACCACGGCGTCGATCCGGGTCTCGAGCTGCTTGAGGAGCTCCTCGCCCGTCACGCCCATCGACCGGTGCGCACGCTCGTAGTACTTGCGCATCTGCCGCTCGCCCACCGCGTAGATCGCGCGCATCTTCTGCTTCTCGACCAACCGTGTCTGGTACTCGGAGATCCGCTTGCGGCCGCGGCCGTGTTGTCCGGGTGGGTAGGGCCGCTTGTTGGCAGGACAATTGGGGCGCCCACACAGCGGGGCGCCGACACGTCTGCACATGCGGTGCTT
>CBHFMJ010000110.1:0-7673 GCA_965994715.1 uncultured bacterium
CAGGAAGGCGCTCCGGCGGACGTGTTCGCCTCGGCGAGCCTGAAGTGGATGGACGCGGTGGCGGAGGACCCCGGCGTCACCGACCGGGCGGACTTCGCACGTAACGTCCTCGTCGTCATCGTTCCGGCCGGGGATCCCGCCGGCATCGTCACGGTCGACGATCTCGGGGAACCGGGCATCAAGCTGATTCTCGCAGCCGAAGGCGTGCCCGTCGGAGACTACGCCCGCGAGATGCTCGCGAACGCGGGGATCGCGGACGAGGCCCTCGCGAACGTGGTGTCGAACGAGGACGATGTCAAGGGGGTCGTCCAGAAGGTGGCTCTCGGAGAAGCCGACGCCGGCATCGTCTACCGGACGGACGTCACTGCCTCGGTCGCCGAGGACCTCGTGTCGAACGACGTGCCGGACGACGTCAATGTCGTTGCCTTCTATCCCATCGCCGCCCTCGCCGGTGCCTCCGAGCACGCTCGGGGGTTCGTCGAGTACGTCCTCGGTCCCGGGCAGGAGACGCTCCGGGCGGCGGGCTTCCTCCCACCGTGAGACGCCGGCTCCCCGTGGGGGTCGTCGTCCTCGCGGCCCTCGGGGCGGCGTTCGTACTCCTCCCGATCGCCGGATTGCTCGACCGAGCGCCCTGGGACCAGGCGGCAGAGCTCCTCTCCTCCGACATCGCGGTCGACGGGCTCCGCGTGTCCTTGCTCGTGTCGTTCGGCGCCGCGGCGATCTCGATCCTCGTCGGGGTTCCGCTCGGCCTGCTGCTCGGCCGGACCTCGTTCCCAGGGATCGCGCTGGTGCGCGCACTCGCCCTCCTCCCGCTCGTCCTTCCCCCGGTCGTCGCCGGGATCGGGCTGCTCACGGCGTTCGGGCGCCGAGGACTCCTAGGAGGACCGGCGCGCGCGATCGGCTTGGAGCTCCCGTTCACCACGGCGGGAGCTGCGGTGGCGGCCGCCTTCGTGTCGTTCCCGTTCGTCGTGCTCGCCGTCGAAGCCGGGCTCCGCTCGCTCGACACCCGCCTCGAGGACGCCGCCGCCTCCCTCGGTGGGTCGAGGTGGTACGTCCTCCGACGGGTCACCCTCCCGATGCTGGCCCCGCAGCTCGTGGCGGGAACGGTGCTGGCCTGGGCGCGCGCGCTCGGGGAGTTCGGCGCCACCATCACGTTCGCGGGCAACTTCCGAGGGGAGACCCAGACGATGCCGCTCGCAGTGTTCGAGGCGCTCCAGTCGGATCCCGGTGCCGCGACCCTCCTCTCCCTGGTCCTTGTGGTCGCGTCGCTCGGCATCCTGATCGCGCTGCGAGGTCGGTTCATCGGGGCGCCGACATGAGCCTGCGGGCAACGGTCGCGGCGGACCGAGGGTCGTTCGAGGTTCGCGCGGCGATCGCGGCTCAGGAGGGCGAGACGCTCGCGCTGCTCGGACCGAACGGTGCGGGGAAGACCACGGTCGTCCTGGCACTCGCCGGGCTCATCGACAGCATCGGTGCGATCGAGCTCGGAGACGAACGGATCGACGGGCTCCCCCCGGAGGGACGGCCCCTCGGGGTCGCGTTCCAGAACGGCGCCCTCTTCCCCCACATGAGCACTCTCGCGAACGTGGCGTTCCCGCTCCGCGCCCGTGGCATCCGACGCCGCGCAGCGCATGAGGAGGCGAGCGCCATCCTCGCTCGCCTCGCGCCCGACGTTCGACCCGAGGCACTGCCACCGACGCTTTCCGGGGGCGAGGCGCAGCGAGTGGCGCTCGCTCGCGCCATCGTCCACGAGCCCCGACTCCTCCTCCTCGACGAACCCTCCTCGGGTCTCGACGTCCGAGGCCGAGCGGAACTCCGTCCGGTTCTCGTCGACGCACTGGCGTCGTTCCCCGGGGTCCGCGTGCTCGTGACCCACGACCCCGTGGAGGCGATGACCCTCGCCGATCGCGTGGCGATCCTCGAACGCGGGCGGCTCACCCAGGAGGGAACGTTCGACGACGTGCGCCGTACCCCGCGAAGTCGGTACGCAGCCGAGCTGGTCGGCCTCAATCTGTTCGTCGGGCGGCTGGAGCCGATCGACGGTGGGGCGGGGCGCCTCGTCACCCCCGAGGGCGACGTGGTGGTCGGCTGGCCGGAAGGAGCCGCTCGCCGGCCGATCGACGGGGTGACCGGGACATTGCGACCGTTAGACGTGGTCGTGCATACCGAACTGCCGGCGCAGAGCTCCGCCCGCAACGTCTGGCGCGGGACGGTGGAGGATCTCGCGATCTACGGAGAGCGCGTCCGAGCGAGGATCGCCTCGCGACCCCCACTCGTGGCCGAGGTCACGGCTGGCTCCGTCCGCCAGCTCGGCCTGGTTCGGGGCTCCGAGGTCTGGGCCTCCTGTAAGGCGGTCGAGGTGGAGATCACGCTGCCCGCGTCCGAGGGAACGAGGACGTACCCTGGGTAAGTGAAAACGGATGAGCGCTCCCTCCGGAAGACGGACGTAGACGGCGAGACCGCGCGGCCCACGAAGCGTCGCCACCCGGCGCTCACGTTCCTCGGCGAGCTGCCGGGCCTGATCCTCATGGCGTTCGCCTTGGCGTTGCTCATCAAGAGCACCCTGCTGCAGGCGTTCTGGATACCCACGGGCTCGATGGAGCCCACCTTGGTGCCGGGCGACCGGGTCATCGTCGCCAAGGTCCCCTACTACTTCCACGACCCGCAGCGCGGCGACGTCATCGTGTTCGAAGAGCCCGATCCCGCGAAGGAGCCGGAGCGCGGCGTGTGGGGTGCGATCACCCACTGGCTCGGGCAAGGGCTTGGATTCTCTCCGCCCGACAACCCCGACTACATCAAGCGGGTGATCGGCGAGCCGGGGGACGTGGTCTCCGCGAGGAACGGGGACGTCTACGTGAACGATGTCCGGATCTCGGAGCCCTATCTCCATGAACGCACGGCCCGGTTCCCGGAGACGACGGTTCCCGAGGGGGAGCTGTTCGTGATGGGCGACAACCGCTCCAATTCGCTCGACTCCCGGTTCGGCCTCGGGTTCGTCCCGATCGATCGGGTGGTGGGGAAGGCGGTCTGGATCATCTGGCCCGTCGACAACATGAGCGGCTTCTAGCGAGGGCGAGCTCGTGCGCGAGCTCCTGATCGCCGGTGGCGTCCTTGTGGGCGTGTGGCTGCTCGCCGCCGTCGTCCTCCTGGTGATCGGGAGGAAAACGATCGCTCGTGAGCTCGTGACGTTCCTTCCGAATCTGATCCGTCTCTTCCGCGGTCTGCTCGGCGACGAACGTGTGCCCCGTTCCTCGAAGGTCCTGCTGTTGCTCGGCGCCCTCTGGCTCGCATCCCCGATCGACCTGGTCCCCGAGTTCCTCCCGGGGGTCGGCGCACTCGACGACGCGGTCATCGCGGGACTCGTCCTTCGACACGTCATGAAACGCGCCGGACCCGACATCGTGAGAGACCATTGGCGAGGAGACCCGAAAACCATCGGACTCATGCTTCGGGCTGCTCGCGTCTCCTAGACGCACCATCCACCCGGGTCGACGGGAAGGGCGAGGAGTTCCTCGACCGGCTTCGGTCGGTTCCGTTCGCTAGCCGATCGCCCGCTCCTTCGCCCAGGCGTCCAACAGCTCGTACGCCTCGTCCTCGGGGATCTCACCGCGCTCCATGCGCACGTCCATCAGGAACGCGAGCGCCTCGCCCACCACGGGCCCGGGCTCCAAGCCGAGTCGGTCCATCACCTGCCGGCCGTCGAGGGTGGGGCGCATCGCATCGAGGTTCTCTTGCTCGGCCAGACGGGCGATCCGGTCCTCGAGCTCGTCCTGCAGCCGGGCGAACCGCTCCGCGCGCTTCGGATCGCGTGTCGTGCAATCCGCTCGCGTGAGCTGGTTCAGCTTGTCCAGGAGGGGACCGGCGTCGCGGACGTACCGCCGCACGGCGGCGTCCGTCCAACCGTCGCCGTACCCGTGGAAGCGGAGGTGAAGCTCGACGAGCGTCCGCACCTCTTCCACCGTGGAGTTGGGGTAGCGGAGCTCTCGGAGCCGCTGCTCTGCCATCCGCGCGCCGACGACCTCGTGGTGGTGGAACGAGACCCCGTCGGGCGTGATCGCCCGGGTCGACGGCTTCCCGATGTCGTGGAGGAGACCGGCGAGCCGGAGCACGGGATCGGGCTCGAGCCGTTCGACGACCGCGAACGTGTGGCGCAGCACGTCCTTGTGCCGATGCAGGGGATCCTGTTCGAGCTGGAGCGCAGGGAGCTCGGGAAGGAACTCGTCCGCGAGCTCGGAGTCGACGAGCATCGTCAACCCGGCGCCCGCCGCGTCGCCGACCAGGAGCTTGTCGAGCTCGGCGCGGATGCGCTCCGAGGACACGATCCGCAGCCGTTCCCGCATGCGGCTGATCGCGTTCACCACGCGCGGAGCCAGCGTCACGTCCAGCTGGGAGACGAACCGCGCGGCGCGGAGCATGCGCAAGGGATCGTCCGAGAACGCGACCTCCGGATCCAGCGGCGTGTCGAGCACCTTCGCGGCAAGATCCTTCACCCCCTCGTAGGGGTCGACGAACTCCCCGTCCGGCAGCCGAACGGCCATCGCGTTGATCGTGAAGTCGCGGCGGGACAGGTCGGTCTGGATGTCCTTCGCGAACGTCACCGCGGGCTTCCGCTCGTCCTCGGGATAGCGCTCCTCTCGGAACGTCGTGATCTCCAGGACGTT
Source organism: uncultured bacterium (assembly GCA_965994715.1). GTDB lineage: Bacteria > Actinomycetota > UBA4738 > UBA4738 > HRBIN12 > JAJNBA01. Next base: position 4,662 of record CBHFMJ010000110.1, read on the forward strand.
GCCGTGCCGGCGCGCCCCGACGGTGCCGAACTTGGCGCCCACCAGGTACAGCGCTTCCGCCCACCCGCGGAGCAACCGGGAGGTCTCGGCCGGCGAGGCGTCGGTCGCGAAGTCGGCATCCACGCCGGGTGTGAGCCGGCCGAGCACCAGGTCACGGACCGCTCCCCCGACGAGGTACAGCTCGTGGCCGGCCGACTGGAAACGGTCGCCGAGTTCCTTCGCGAGTGGATCGACCTCGAGGGTGGTCACGACGTCCAACCTTACCCTCGCGCTCCTCCCGCCCCGGCGGAGTACGGTGCGGCGATGCCCATCTGGCCCGGGTTCCTCTGGACGCTGCCGAACACCCTGCTCGGGCTCGTGCTCGGCATCCTCACCTTCCAGAAGCCCCGCCTCGATCACGGGGTGGTCATCTTCGATCGCGCTCCCCGAGGGCTCACGGCACTGCTGCCGCGTCTCGGTCGCACCGCGATGACCATCGGCTTCGTGATCGTCTCGGCCCGGCCGCTCGAGGGACAACTGCTGGCCCACGAGCGACATCATGTCCGTCAGTACCTCGTGTGGGGCCCGTTCTTCATCCCCGCGTACCTCGTGGTCGCGGTCCGCTCCGGGTACCGGCGCCACCCGATGGAGCTCGCCGCCGTCCGGGCGGCGGAGGCGGCGGAGCCGTAGTCGATCAGTACGGGAGGCTCTCGGAGGCCGCCTCCGCTTCGTCGAACGCCGCGCGGCGTTCGAGCGTGCCGTGCAGCGCCAGGTCGAAGTCGTGGGGGTTGGTCGCGGTCCGGCGGGCCTCGTCCGGCGAGACGATGCCCTCCTTCACGAGCTTCACGAGCGCTTGATCGAACGTCTGCATCCCGTAGAACTCTCCGCCCTGGATCACCTCGAGGATGCCCGACGTCTCCTCGGGATCCACGATCCTGTCGAAGACGCGTCCGGTGTTCACCAGCACTTCCACGACCGGGACGCGACCCTTCCCGTCGGCACGGGTCACGAGACGCTGGGACACGATCCCGCGGAGAGCGCCGGCGAAGGAAGAGCGGATCTCCCGCTGCTGTTCGGGCGGGAACAGGTCGAGCGTGCGGTTGATCGTCTCCATCGCGTCGATCGTGTGCAGGGTGGAGATCACGAGGTGTCCCGTCTCGGCCGCCTGGATCGCGGCGAGGGCGGAGTCCGCGTCACGGATCTCCCCGATGAAGATCACGTCCGGGTCCTGACGGATGACGTGCCGGAGGGCGGCCGCGTACGACTCGGTGTCGATCCCGATCTCGCGCTGCTGGACGATCGAGAGCTGGTCGTCGTGGACGACCTCGATCGGATCTTCGACGGTCACGATGTGGGTCCGGCGGGTGCGGTTGATGTGACCGATCATCGCGGCGATGGTCGTCGTCTTCCCGGTTCCCGTCGGACCGGTGATCAGGATCAGGCCCCGTGGGGAGGCCGCGAGCGTGCTCATCACCGGCGGCAACCGGAGCTCTTCGAACGACGGCACCTCGGCGCGGACGCGACGGATCGCGAGCCCGATCACGCCGCGCTGACGGAAGACGTTGACCCGGAACCGTCCGACGCCGGAGAGCGTGTAGCCCAGGTCGGCCTCGTTCGTCTGCTCGAACTCCCGCTTCTTGTGCTCGCTCATGAGCGCGTCGGCGAATCGATCGGTGTCGGCGGCGGAGAGGTAGCCGAGCTCGGCCGGCGAGAGCTCGCCGTCCACGCGCACGAACGGGACGTTGCCCGCCTTCAGGTGGAGGTCGCTCGCGCCCCGCTCGACCGTGTACCGAAGCAACTCATCGATGTCCATGCCAGACCGACGCTCCTCTTCTCATCGCTGGTCGCGCGCCCTTCGGACGCTCGGTACATGCATCGGCCCTTCCGCCCGGGGACCTGAGGAACGGAACCTAGAATCAGGCCGGATGGCTGAGGGAGGCGGAGCGTCGACGCCGGGCGCGGGTACCGGCGGATCGAAGCGCCGGCGCAGACGACGGCCCAGGAGGGGCTCCGCGCACGCGGCCGGCGACGCGAAGGCACGAGGAGCGACCCGGGGCGGCGATACGGCTGGCGATGCCCCCCGATCGTCGGGGAGGACCGCTCGGGCCGGTGCCGAGCCCGGGCGCGCCCACGCGGGGACGGGCCAGGGTCAGAAGCGCAAGCCCCAGAGGAAGAGCCCGAGGACGGCTCAGAAGAAGGAGCACCAGAACAAGGAGCAGAAGAGTCAGAAGCAGCGGCAGAAGCGGCGGGGCACGTCGGGGAAGGCTTCCCGGAGACCACGTGGCGCCCCCACCAAGCGAGAGATCTCCGCGGGAGGGGTCGTCTACCGACGAGACGGCGACGAGATCGAGATCGTCCTGGCATCACGACGCACGCGCCGAGGCGAGCTCGCCTGGGGGCTCGCGAAGGGCGGGATCGAAGACAACGAATCCCCTGAGGAGGCGGCGGTTCGAGAGGTCCGGGAGGAGACCGGGCTCCTCGCGGAGATCGAGGGATCCCTGGGAGAGACCCGCTACTTCTACGTGTGGGAGGACGTGAGGATCCGCAAGACCGTCCACTTCTTCTTGATGCGACACACGGGCGGGAACATCGACGACCGCGATGACGAGATGGAGGAGATCCGCTGGTTCCCGCTGGAGCGCGCGCTCAAGCGGGCCGCGTACCGTGGCGAGCGCGACGTCCTCGTCCGCGCCGCCGAGATCCTTCGGTGACTCCCCTCGACGTCGGGATCGCCGTCGCGATCGGCCTGATCTCCGGTGTCCTGGCAGGTGTCTTCGGCGTCGGAGGCGGGATCGTGATGACCCCCGGCATCCAGGTACTCCTCGGGGCGCCGCCGATCGTGGCGCTCGCCACCCCTCTGCCGGTGATCTTCCCGACCGCGCTCGCCGGCGCGCTCGCCTACCGCCGCCGCGGTGAGGTCGACGTCCGGGCGGCCGCGTGGCTGGTCGGACCCGGAGTCGTCGGCGCCGCGCTGGGAGCCTGGCTCACCACCGCGATCGATACCAGGGTGCTGCTGATCGTGACCGCCCTATT
>CBHFMJ010000111.1:0-7625 GCA_965994715.1 uncultured bacterium
ACACGGGCCGAACCGGAAAGGTCACGCCGTTCGCGGTCCTCGAGCCCGTGTTCGTGGGCGGCGTCACGATCACGAATGCGACCCTGCACAACGAGGACGAGACGCGGCGGAAGGACGTCCGCAGGGGCGACACCGTGATCGTCCGCCGCGCCGGTGACGTGATCCCGGAGATCGTCGGACCCGTCTTGGCGAAGCGGCCGAAGAACGCACGCAAGTGGAAGATGCCGAAGCACTGCTCCTCGTGCGGCACGCCGCTCGTGCGCGCCGAGGGCGAGGCCGACTGGCGCTGTCCGAACAAGGCCGGCTGTCCCGACCAGTCCGTGGAGTGGCTGTTCCACTTCGCCGGGCGCGGCGCGATGGACATCGAAGGCTTCGGCTACAAGACCGGGATCGCGCTGCTCAACAAGGGCTTCATCAAGGATCCCGCCGATATCTACCGGGTGACCGACGAGCAGATGGCCGAGCTCGACGGGTTCGCCACGAAGTCGATCGAGAACCTCCGGCGTGCGATCGACGCGTCGAGGGACCGGCCGCTCTGGCGACTGCTGGCGGGCCTCAACATCCGCCACGTCGGCTCCCACGTCGCCCAGGTCCTCGCGTCGGCGTTCCTCACGGTGGATGCCCTCGCCGGCGCGTCCGCCGACGAGATCGATGCCGTCCCCGAGATCGGGCCGGAGGTCGCCGCCACGGTCGCGGCGTGGTTCGGGGATCCCGACAACCTCGCCCTGATCGAGAAGCTCCGCGAGGCCGGCGTCCGCCTGGAGGACGAGCCGCCTCCCGACGAGGGCCCGAAGCCGTTGGAGGGCAAGACGATCGTGCTGACCGGAGGACTGGACACGCTCTCCAGGGACGAGGCCACCAAGCTCGCCCAGCGGGCGGGAGCGCGGGTCTCTTCGAGCGTGTCCAAGAAGACGGACTTCGTCGTGGCGGGTGAGAATCCGGGCGCCAAGCACGATCAGGCCGTCAAGCTCGGCGTCGAGATCGTCGACGAGCAGGAGCTCCTGCGACGGCTCGGTCGGTAGTCGTTCGACGGGAGGACGTGGATGGCAGGGACGGTGATCGACGGGAACGCGCTCGCCGACGAGCTCTCCGAGCACGTGCACGAGGAGCTCCGGCAACTCCGGGTCTCCGGCGCGCGCCCGGGCCTGGCCACGATCCTCGTGGGCGACGATCATGCCGCGGCTGCGTACGAGCGCCACGTGCGGCGGCTCGCGAAGCGTCTGGAGTGCGAGTACGCGAACGAGCATCTCCCGGACGACGCGGAGCTCGCGGACGTCCTGGCCGTGATCGGCAAGCTCAACGCCGACCCGCGCATCACCGGCATCCTCGTACTCCGGCCGCTGCCCGTCGGCATCTCGGAGCCGCTCGTGTATCGCGCGCTGGACCCGTACAAGGACGTCGAGGCCGTCCATCCCGAGAACGCGGGGTTGCTGGCTCAGGGCCGTCCGCGGTTCGTGCCGTCGACGCCCGCGTCGTGCTTCTACCTCCTGGACGCCTACGTGCGCTCCACGGGTCGCGAGCCGGAGTCGTTCTATCGGGGCAGCACGCTCGTGGTCGTGGGTCGGTCGGACTCCGTGGGCAAGCCGGCGGCGTCGCTCGGGCTCCAGCGGAACACCACGGTGGTGACGTGCCACTCGCGCACGAGGGATCTCGCCACGTTCACGCAGCAGGCGGACATCCTGATCGTGGCTGCGGGTGTGGCGGGCCTGGTGACCGGCGACATGGTGCGCGCAGGCGTGGTCGCGGTGGACGTCGGGATCGATCCCGTGAAGGACCCCGAGACGGGGAAGGTGCGGTTCGTGGGCGACATCGAGTTCGAGAGCGTCGCGGCGAAGGCCGAGGCGATCACACCCGTCCCGGGAGGCGTGGGACCGATCACCGACGTCTGGCTGATCGGGAACGCGGTGAGCGCCGCCGCGGCCGCGCTCCGCGTCGAGCCCCGGTTCGGCTTCACGACGTGAGCGCCGGCGCAGGTCCCTGAGGAGCGCCGTCGATAGACTCCGGCGACATGGCGGTCGAGATCGACATCGATCACGTCGCGCGGCTCGCGCGGCTCGCGTTGACCGATGAGGAGAAGACGCAGCTCCGGAGTCAGCTCGCCCTGATCCTGGAGCACGCGGCGAAGGTCGGCGAGGTCGCGGCCGACGACGTTCCCCCGACCGCGTACGCGATCCCGCGATCGAACGTCTACCGAGAAGACGTCCCCGAGCCGTCGATCCCGCAAGGGGAGGCGCTCGCGAACGCACCGGAACGGGAGGACGGACGGTTCAAGGTCCCTCGGATCGTCGAGGCGGACCGATGACCGAGGCCCTCTGCGACCTCACCGGTTCAGAGCTCGCGACGAAGATCGCGGGGGGAGAGGTCTCCGCGACGGAGGTCGTGGAGTCCTCGCTCGAGCGCATCGAGGCGGTCGACGACGAGATCCACGCGTTCCTCACGCGGACTCCCGAGGTGGCCCAGGAACGCGCGGCCGAGCTGGACGCGCATCGCGGGACCGGCGCGCCGCAGCACGCGGTCGCCGGCATCCCGCTCGCGCTGAAGGACGTGCTCGCCACGATGGGGATCCGCACCACCTGCGGGTCGTTGATCCTCGAGAACTACCTCCCGCCGTACGAGTCGACCGCCTGGGCTCGACTGTCCGGCCACGGTGGGGTCCTCGCCGGCAAGACGAACTGCGACGAGTTCGCGATGGGCTCCTCCAACGAGAACTCGGCCTACGGCCCGGTACGGAACCCCTGGGACCTCGAACGGGTTCCCGGCGGCTCCAGCGGCGGCAGCGCCGCCGCCGTCGCCGCCGGGGAGGTCGTGTGGGCGCTCGGCACCGATACGGGCGGCTCTGTCCGCCAGCCGGCTTCGCTCTGCGGCGTCGTGGGGCTGAAACCCACGTACGGGCTCGTCTCCCGCTACGGGTTGATCGCGTTCGCTTCGTCTCTGGACACGGTGGGGACCCTCACCCGGAGCGTCCGGGACGCGGCCGTGATGCTCGGTGCGATCGCGGGGAAGGACCATCGCGACGCCACGAGCCTCGACGAGGGCGTCCCAGACTACCTCGCCGGGTTTGAGGACGGCGTCGACGGCCTGCGGGTCGGTGTCGTGGCCGACGCATTCGGCGAGGGAGTGGAGCCGGCGGTGTGCGACTCGGTGCGAGCCTCGGTGGATCGGCTCGCCGACCTGGGCGCGTCCGTGGGCGAGGCCACCCTGCCGCACGCCGAGTACACCCTGTCCGCGTACTACTTGATCGCGCCGTCGGAGGCCTCGTCGAACCTGGCTCGATACGACGGCGTCCGGTACGGGTTCCGCGCCGAGGGCGGCACCGACTCGATCGACATGATGTTCCGCACCCGGGGCGAGGGGTTCGGGCCCGAGGTGAAGCGCCGGATCATGCTCGGCACGTACGCGCTCTCGGCCGGCTATTACGACGCCTACTACGGGCAGGCGCAGAAGGTTCGGACGCTGATCATCCGCGACTACGAGAAGGCGTTCGCGGACTTCGACGTCCTCGTGTCCCCGACGTCGCCAACGACGGCGTTCCGGGTGGGAGAGAAGGTGGACGACCCGATGGCGATGTACCTGAACGACATCTTCACCATCCCGGCGAACCTCGCGGGCGTGCCGGCGATCAGCGTCCCGTGCGGGCTCGATGACGCGGGGCTCCCGATCGGTCTGCAGCTCACCGCGCCCGTGCTCGGCGAGCCGGTGTTGTTCCGTGCTGCGCACGCGCTAGAGCGGGACCTCGGCCTCGTCCTCCGCCCAGCGGTCCTCGCCGGCGTCTGAGCTCCGGTCGTCGCGCGCGACGCCTCCGGCCGAGACGGTGAGCGCGACCGCGGCCAGGACAACCCCGCCGGCGATCAGGGAGCGGCTCCGGAGCGTCTCGTCGGCGATCAGGTGGCCCAGGTACACGGCCAGCATCGGCGTCACCCAGGCGTACGTGGCGACGAGCGATGTCCGCGCGTTCCGGAGGAGCCACACGTAGGCCGTGAACGCGATCCAGGAACCGAACACCACAAGGTAGCCAAGGGCCAGGAGTGAGGCCGCCGAGAACCGGTCGGGATCGACGAGGGAGAGCTCCCCGCGGGCGATCCCCCATGCGAGCGTGATCGCCCCGCCGGCCATCATCACCATCGCGTTGCCGACGAGCGGACGATGGGGCAGCCGCGCGCCGCGGGCGAAGAGCGAACCGGCGGCCCAGCTCATCGACGCCGAGACCCCGAGCAGCAACCCGGAGATCGGCACGTCGGCGAGGCGTGCGTCGTTCACGAGGAGCGCGGCGCCAAGGAAACCGAGCAGGATGCCGATCGCGACCCGGCCCGGAAGCCGGCGGTGCCCCGCGAAACGATCCCAGAGCGCGATCCACAGAGGCACGAGCGCGAAGATCAGGGCGACGGTGCCCGAGGGGACGGTCCGCTCCGCGAGCACCACGGAGCCGTTGCCGAACGCGATCAGCCCCGTCCCCACCAGGAGCGCCGCCAACCACTGTGGCCGACCGATCGGGTCGTCCTCCGCGTCGCGCCGCCTGGTGGAGACGGCGAACAGGACGCCGCCCGCGATCACGAAGCGCGTCCCGGCCGCGATCAACGGCGGCAGGGTCTCGTTGGTGATGCGGATCCCGAGGTACGTCGTGCCCCAGATCACGTAGACGATCCCGAGCGCGACCCAGATCAACCAGACCGGTGGTTCGTGGGACGCGCGCACGGCGACCGGACTGGAGTGGGCCGAGGGACCCCGGGGGACGGACATCGGCACAGGATACGGACCGTTCCCGACCGGCCCGTCGGAAGGGTCCGATAGGCTGGCCCGCGCGATGGACTGGGAGACCGTGATCGGGCTCGAGTGTCACGTCGAGCTCAGCACGCGCACGAAGATGTTCTGCGCGTGCCGCAACGAGTTCGGCGCAGAGCCCAACACGCTCACGTGTCCGGTGTGTCTCGGACATCCGGGATCGCTCCCCGTTCCCAACCGGGAGGCGATCGCCAGGATCGTGAAGGTGGGCGTCGCCCTGGGGAGCCGGATCGCGCCCCACTCCCTGTTCCATCGGAAGAACTACTTCTATCCGGACATGCCGAAGAACTATCAGATCAGCCAGTACGACCTGCCCGTGTGCGTCGGCGGGCATCTCGACGTGGAGCTCCCCGACGGGTCGACCAAGCGGGTGGGCATCACGCGGGTGCACATGGAGGAGGACACCGGGAAGACCGCGCACGGCAGTGCGTCGGGCCGGATCCACGAGGCGGAGTCCGCGCTGATCGACTACAACCGAGCCGGGGTGCCGCTCGTCGAGTGCGTGTCCGAGCCCGACATGCGGGCCCCGGAGGAGGCCGTCGCGTACCTCCGCGAGCTGCGGGCGCTCCTCGAGTCGCTCGAGGTCTCCGACGTCCGCATGGAGGAGGGCTCCCTCCGCTGCGACGCGAACGTCTCCGTGCGCTCCGCTGGGGCCGACGCCCTCGGCGTCAAGGTCGAGATCAAGAACATGAACTCGGTCCGGTCATTGGAGCGTGCGCTCACGTTCGAGGTGGACCGCCAGGTCGCCGCGCTCCAGGCCGGCGAGCCGCTCGTCCAGGAGACGCGCCACTGGGACGAGGACTCGGGCACGACGAAGACGATGCGCTCGAAGGAGGAGGCGTTCGACTACCGCTACTTCCCGGAGCCCGACATCCCCGCGCTGGAGCCGAACGAGGCCTGGATCGAGGAGATCCGGCGCGGTCTCCCGGAGCTCCCGCGGGCGCGTCGGACGCGGTACGCGGAGGAGCTGGGGCTGAAGGCCGACGTCGCACGAGTCCTCGTCGCCGATCGGGCCGCGACCGACCTGTTCGAGGAGACGGTGGCGCTCGGGGCGGAGCCGGGCGCGTCGGCGAACTGGATCACCCAGGACCTGGCGGGCTTGCGCAACGAGGTGGTCGTGGCCGAGGCGGACGCCGAACCCACCGTAGGGCCTCGGCACATCGCTGATCTGGTCGCCCTCGTCGCCGACGGAACCCTGTCCGGCGCGGGAGCGAAGCGGGCCCTCGAGGAGGCGTTCCGGTCCGGAGCGGCGATCGCCGACATCGTCGAGAAGCGCGGCCTGCGACAGGTCTCCGACGCCGGTGAGCTGGGCGCCGTCGTCGACCGGGTGCTCGCGGAGAACGAGGACGCCGCGCGGAAGTTCCGCGACGGCAACGAGTCCGTGATCGGGTTCCTCGTCGGACAGGTGATGAAGGCGTCCGGCGGGTCGGCGAACCCGACGCTCGCGCAGGAGCTCCAGCGCGAGCGGCTCTCCGGGTAGGACGGGCGGTGCGCGGCGATCCGAAGCGGAACCCGGTCCCGTTCTGGCAGCTCGCGCTGTACGCGACCGCGGCGGCCGCCGCCGGTGCCACGCACCCGATCCGGAGAATGTGGCACGCGCAGAACGCGATCGACCGCTACGCGCTCTGCCACCTGACGAGCGCGGCGGGCGACACCCTCCTCGCGATCTCCCTCGCGGACTCGGTCTTCTTCTCGCTGCCGGTCGACCAGGCGCAGTGGCGAGTCGTCGCCTACCTCGGCCTCACGATGCTCCCGCTCGCCATCGCGGGCCCGATCCTCGTCGTGCCGCTCGACCGGGCGGGGCCGCGGCGGCTGATCTCGTTCCTCGCCGCAGTGGTCCGCGCGACGATCGCGTTCTCGGTAGCGGGGTCCCTCGACACCCCGGCGATCTACCCGGCGGCCCTCGCGATCCTCGTGGCCGCCCGCGTGCACGGCATCACGAAGAACGGGCTCACGATGGCCTACGCCGGTCCCGTGGAGGGGCTGATGCGATCGAACGCCCGGCTCGGCCGTGTGGCGGTGGCCGGCGCGCTGATCGCCGCGCCGTTCGGTCTGGCGGCCGTCCGCCTTTGGGGCGCGGGCGGCGCGATGGTCCTCGCCGGCATCATCTACTCGACCTGCGCGCTGGTCACGCTGCGGCTGCCACATCCACGCGTCACGACCGTGCCGAAACCGATCGGACGCCGCGGCCGGATCCCGGCCCTGACGGGACCCGCGATCGGCGCGGCGGGGATGCGTGCGGCCACGGGCTTCATCCTGTTCCTGTCGGCGTTCGCGGTCAGGCGCGAGGGCTTCCCTCCCTCCTGGTTCGCGGCGATGGCGATCGCGGCCGCCGCGGGCGGCTTCCTCGCCGACCTCCTCGCCCCGAAGTTGCCGGAAACGCTGCGCGAGGAGTTCATCGTCGTCGGCTGCACGGTCGCGGCCGGCCTCGGGGCGTTCCTCGCGTTCCAGGCGTTCTCGCTCCCGGTGTTGGCGCTCTTCGCGCTCACGGCCGGGGCGGCCACGGAGCTCGGCCGGCTCGCGTTCCAGAGCCTGATGCAGGCCCACGCGCCGGGGGGCGCGCTCGGCCGCGTGTTCGTTCGCTACGAGGTGATGTTCCAGCTCTCGTGGGTCGCAGGGGCGCTCGGCCCGGCCGTGCTCTCGATCGACCTCAAAGGAGGGATCCTGATGGTGGCAGGGTTCTACCTGGCGCTCTCGGCCGCGTGGGCCGTGCGCTTCCATCGCGGCGGCCGGGAGCCGGTCGGAGCATCGACGGACGTGCCGTAGGCTGACACGCGTTGTCCCCGACCGGCGGGGTGAGGGAGGTCTCGACATGGCGGAGTTCGTGACGGTCGGCGATGCGGACG
>CBHFMJ010000112.1:0-7597 GCA_965994715.1 uncultured bacterium
CGCGAAGCCGGCCCGGCGATCGTGCACGGTGACGGTCGCGGTGCCGAGAAGCTCGGCCTTCCGCCGGAGCTGCTCCACCACCTTCTCGCTCGGTGAGCCGTAGATGTCGATGGCCCGCAGCACCACCAGGTCCGCGAACTTCGCGAACACCGGCCCGGCGAGCTCCATGTGACGCTCCATCGACGCCGAGTCGGGATGGACCTGGAGGACCGTCATGACGCGACCGTCGTCGCCGAAGAAGACCTCATACGAGATCGGATCCGTTTCGTTCGCCTCCACGAAGTCGGCCAGCTCCGCGATGCCTCGCTCGAGCTCCTCGCGCTTCCCCTCGCGGATCTCCGATGTGTCGAGAACGATGACAGGCTCCGCCATAGCTCGGAACCTAGAACAGACACTTCGCGCAAGCAACGCGAGCACCCCGACCCCGTGCGTCTGCTACAGCGACCGCAGGATCGACAGCACCGCGGCCATCAGGGGCTCGCGGGAGCCGAAGCCCGCGTGCACCGTCGTGCCGTCAGCGTCCGTCACCAGGCCGCGCAGCGTGCCTCGTGACACCCAGCGTTGGAGCGCTTCGCTGAACTCCTGCGCGTCCTTGGGTGTGTCCCAGACGGTGCTCATGATCACCGCCACGTCGTCGCCATCGGTCCAGGCGCGGTAGATCCCGCCGTTCCATCCAGCCGCCGCCGGAGCCGCCACGACGTCATCGAGGCGGAGATGCAACAAGATCTTCAGCCACAGCTCGCCCACAACCATCACGTCCAGGTCGCGCCAGCCCTCACCGAACGTGGGCGCGAAGTCCGGCACGTCGACGGACTCCCCCACCTCGTGCGGGAACTTCGTGGGATGCATGACCTGCTCCGTCGTGGTCGGGAACGTCTCCAACGCGTCGTCGATCGCCGAGGGTCCGTTCGCGTCGGAGAGCGTGTCCGCGAACCGCTGACCCGTGGTGTACGGGTAGGCCTGCAAGTCGACGATGAACGGCGGGACCTCCTGGGTCCCGTCCTCCGGGATCGACCCGACCTCCTGGATCGGGAAGTTGATCAGCACTTGCGTGGCGAAGTGGTTCGCGCTCCCCTCCACGATACCGAGAGCGGCTTGGAAACGCTCCTCTTGGCATCGCGCCACGAGACCGTCGAGGCGGTCGAGGTCGAAATGCTGGTCGTCGATCGCGTGCGTGAGCTCATGGGCGAGCACGAACTGCTCGATCCGGTTCAGCTCGGCATCGCCGGTGTAGACGAGCTCTTCGTTCTGCGAGTTGTAGAAGCCGAGGACCTGACCCTGCTGGTACGCGTCGATCGCCTCCAGGTATCCGACGTCGCGCGGCAACGCGCCGATCGTCTGCCATGCCTCGCTCCTGCGAGCGTAGAACCGTTTCGGGAAGTACGTGTCGAGGTAGTCGGCCAATCGCCGGTCCATCTCGACTTCCGTGATCGGCTCGACGTTCACCGGCCGGTCGAACTCCAGTCCGCGCACCGACTGCACCTGATCGGCAACCTGCGCGATCGCCGGCGGCGTGGGCACCTCCGTCACGGGATCCACCTCGACGTCGGGGGCGACGCAGAGCCGACGCATGGCCTCGACCGCCGAGGTCGGCCCCGTCGTGACCTCGACCGGATCGCCTGACGGCGTCTCCGACGGCGTTTCCGACGGTGACGGTGGCGACGGCTCCGACGTGCAAGCCACGAGGAGCACCACGATCGCGACGGCGAGCCGCCTCACCGTCGCCTCGAGACGACCAACGCGCTTACCGCGGCCACGATCGCGAGTCCCGAGAGCACCGCCGACGCCGCGAGGAGCGTCGTGGACTCGAGGAACCCCGCGGTGGAGACGACCAGCGTCACGACCGCCGCCACCCAGAGGACGACCGCCGCCAGGTAGGCGATCACATGCGCGCCGTCAGGTAGTCGACGAGGCCGTCGATCGGCAGGCGGTCCTGCCCCATCGAATCCCGTTCCCGGACCGTGACCTGCGCGTCGTCCAGGGAGGCGAAGTCGACCGTGACGCAGAACGGCGTGCCGACCTCGTCCTGGCGCCGATAGCGACGCCCGATCGACCCCGCGTCGTCGAAGTCGCACATCCACTCGCCCTTCACCATGTCGAAGACGCGCCGAGCTTCGGGGGCGAGCTTCTCGTTGCGCGACAGCGGGAGTACCGCAACCTTGGTCGGTGCCAGCCTCCGATCGAGGGCGAGGTAGGTACGCTTCTCGGTCCCGCCCTTCGCGGTCGGCGCCTCCTCCTCGCGGTAGGCGTCCAGGAGGAACGCGAGGACGGCGCGGTCGACGCCCGCCGCGGGCTCGATCACGTACGGGTGGTATCGCTCGTTCTTCTCCTGGTCGAAGTAGGTGAGGTCCTCTCCGGAGGCCGCCTGGTGCGCCCTGAGGTCGAAGTCGGTACGGTTCGCGATCCCTTCGAGCTCCCCCCAGTCGGTGAACGGGAAGCGGTACTCGATGTCGACGGTTCGCTTGGAGTAGTGCGAGAGCTCGTCGGCGTCGTGTTCGCGGATCCGAACGTGATCCTCGCGGAGCCCGAGGTCGGTCCACCAGCGCATCCGCTCGCCGATCCAGAACTCGTGCCAGTCCTCGTCGGTGCCGGGCTCGACGAAGAACTCCATCTCCATCTGCTCGAACTCCCGCTGGCGGAAGATGAAGTTCCCCGGGGTGATCTCGTTGCGGAACGATCTGCCGATCTGGGCGATCCCGAAGGGGACCTTCTTGCGACTCACCTGTTGGATCGTGGCGAAATCGACGAACATCCCCTGCGCCGTCTCGGGACGCAGGTACACCGTGTTGTCGGCGTCCTCGATCGGGCCCATGTTCGTCTTGAACATCAGATGGAAGTTGCGCGGTTGCGTGAAGGCCGTCTGGCCGCAATTCGGGCACGCGGTCGGCTCGGGGAGCTCATCCGCGCGGAACCGTTGGTGGCAGTTCAGGCACTCGACCAAAGGGTCCGTGAAGACCTCGAGGTGGCCGGAGGCCTCCCAGACCTTGGGCGACATGATCACGGAGGCGTCGAGCCCGACCACATCGTCGCGGAGCTGCACGGTCGAACGCCACCACTGCTCACGGACGTTGCGCTTGAACTCCGTGCCGAGGGGCCCGTAGTCCCAAGAAGAGCGGAGCCCGCCGTAGATCTCCGAGGACTGGAACGCGATCCCCCGCCGTTTGGCGAGAGCGGTGACGGCCTCCATCAAGTCGGCCATTGGTCTTCGACTCCTTCCCGGTCGCTGGCTGCGACCGCCGGCGTGCCGCTCATGCTACCGGGGTCAATCGAAGGTGCCGCCGTCCCGATACGTCTTGCATGCCTGTGGGACCACTGTGCAGGTCGTGTGGCGCCCCCCTCCCGCCGGACATCCGGTGGTGCACGACCTGCTACACGCCGGTGACGCAGTACGCGCCCCGCGATCCGCTGCACGAGCCAGGTGGCTTCGTCGGCGTACCGACGCACACGCCGAGGACCTCCCGATGGCGGTCGGGACCGACGTCGTTCGGCTCGGTCGGCCGGATCTTGTGCACCCTGGCACTCGCGGCGCTCTTCCCCTGGTGGGGTATCGGCGGATTCAACCCGTTCTTCCTCTGGGCGTTGATGGGATGGGTGCTGGCAGCGATGTTCGTGCTCCGGAACACCTGGAAGCCGGAGCGGATCCTCGATCCGACACCGACCAGGATCGAGCGGTTCCGTGTCCGCAATCCCGTGCTGGGAGGGGAGCTACGCCTCAGCGGAGGGGCCGGCCTTGTCGTGCTGATCTTCTCCGTGGGTGTGGCAGCTTCGGCCTGGCTCTCTTTGGACGATGTGTCCCGCTACGCCTGGGCCGTCGTGGCGATCGTCGCGGGCGTCGGCTTCTTCCTCGCGAGCTGGAACGACCTGTAGGACCTATGACCCGGGCGGGCCGCCGGACGATTCCCCGGGCGGACCCTCATGCGGCTGCAGCCGCTCGCCGCCCGGCTTCTTGCGGGCCGCCGTCCGGGCGAGGGCCGCGCGAACCGCGCCCTGGTCCACCTCGGTAGTGTCGTGGGCCTGCCGGTCGCTCTCGGTGAGGCGGATGAACATCTCGAGGGCGGCCTCGTGCGCCTCGGCGTCCGCGGACTCGGGATCGGCCGCGGTCGACGCGGGAGGCCGGCTCGCCTGGGTAGCCGCCATCGCGGCCACCCGACGCTCGGACACGGGGGTGGGCTCCGGCACCACGACCGGGTCTGAGGTGGTGGTCGGTTCCGTCTTCGCCGGCCCCCGCTTCGGCGGCTCCTGCCTCGCCGGCTTCTCCTGCCTCGCCTTCTCCTGCCTCGCCTTCTCCTGCCTCGCCTTCTCCTGCCTCGCCTTCTCCTGACTCGCCTTCTCCTGACTCGCCTTCTCCTGACTCGCCTTCTCCGGCCTCGCCTTCTGCGGCCTCGCCTTCTGCGGCCTCGCCTTCTGCGGCCTCGCCTTCCGCATGCGCTTCTGCTTGTCGGCCGGCGGCATCGGAGCGCTCGACGTCGCCGGCGGTGGCTTCTGATCCCGGGACGCGCGGGCGAGCGGACCGGCGGGCGCTGCCGTCCAGGCGTCGGACCGCGGCTTCACGACGTCGGACTCGGGGACCTGGACGACGGCCGATTTCGGCGGGGCCTCGGCCACAGGTGTCGGTGGCGAGACGACCGTCGCGGAACCGGTTGCCTTCGAAAGGGCTTGCTGGGTGCGAGCCTCCAGGCGGCGGCGCGCCTCTTCGGACTCCTCGAGCTTCTGCTGGAGCCGGCCGACGCGTTCCGAGGCCAGACGATAGACCTCATGGACGGCGTGCAGCCGGTCGTTGTCGATCAACGAGAACCCGACCGGCACCGACGACGATGCGAACGGCACGCCCGTGTTGATCGGCTCGATCGGATCGCGGAGCGACAGGCCGGTGAGCACGAGGAACAGGAGCAGCATCGCGCCGGCGAGGATCTGGTAGTACATCCACTCGGTCCGCACGGCGGCGAGGGTGCCCTCGTCGGTCTGATCGATCTCGGCGATCGCGCCGGCCTCGAGCGGCACGTACGTTCGGACGAGGCTGCGCTCCGGGTCGTCATCCCCTCCGGTGTCGGAGATGCCCGAGCGGGTGAGCACACCCTCGCGCGCCACCCGTCGGAGGAGTTGATCGTTCAACCCCGCGTTGGATCCGGGGGTATCGGCTTGGTCGGTCGAGAACAGGAGCGGCCCATCGGCGGACCAGATGCGGACGCGCGTCAGCCGTTCGTCGGCGAGGATCGTGCGCTCGACGGCCGCCTCGAGCGACACCGCCGACCGGCCCGTGACGGGGCCGTCGAGATCCGAGCCCGCGAGCCTCGGGACGAGCTCCTCCTCCACGTACAGCACGGCTCGGCCCTGCGCGTTCGCCCGCTCCCGTTCGAGGGCGTCGCTCCCGCGCATGATCGCGAACGCGAGACCGCCGATGGCAGCAAGGGCCATCACGGCCCATACGTACTTGCTGACGCCGTCTCTGGTGAACCGAGCGATCACGCTCATCCGCCCCTCGTCGCCGGTGCGCCGATCGCCACCGGAAGCACGGTTCCGTGCTCTCCAGGCACGATACAGCGCCGAGCATCTGGTTCGGAACGGCCGAACGACCACCGCGGGTTAGGTCGGATGGCCGACGAACGGACCGAACGGCGGAGATGGTCGCTCAGGGTTCGTCGCCGACGCCGCCGAAGCGCCGCGAGCGCTTCTGGAAGTCGCGGATCGCCTCGTAGAGGATCTCGCGGTCGAAATCCGGCCAGAACACCGGCGTGAACCAGAGCTCGGAATAGGCCACCTCCCACAGGAGGAAGTTCGAGATCCGTTGCTCCCCGCTCGTGCGGATCAGCAGATCGGGGGGCGGCGTGTCGGCGGCGTACAGGCGCTCCGCGATCGTGGTCTCGCTGATGCCCTCGGGGCGAAGCGTCCCTGCGCGGACCTCGCGGGCGATGTCCTTCACGGCGTCCACGATCTCGGCCCGGCCTCCGTAGTTGAACGCGATCGACAGCGTGGTCCCGGTGTTGGCGGCGGTCATCTCCTCTGCGGCCCTGATCTCCTTCAGGACGGAGCGGGGGATGCGCCAGTTCCGCCGTCCGATGAACCTGATCCGGACGTTCATCTCGTGGAGCGCGTCCCGCCGGCGCCGGAGCATGGTGCGGTTGAAGTTCATCAGGTAGCGGACCTCGCCCGGGGGGCGGCGCCAGTTCTCGGTCGAGAACGCGAACACGGTGAGCCAGCGGACGCCCACCGCGACGGCTCCCTGGATCGTGTCCCACAGGGCGTCCTCGCCCGCGCCATGGCCCTCGGTTCTGGGCAGTCCGCGTTGCTCCGCCCACCGACCGTTCCCGTCCATCACGATCCCGACGTGCGCCGGGATCCGGTCGAGATCGAGGTCCTGGAGGTAGCTGCTCACGTCGCCGTCCGCACGAGCATCGGGACGGACTTCATCCGCCGCTCCAGGTGGTACTCGGCGAAGCCGAACAGGACGCCGCGCGCTTCCTTCCTCGTACGCGAGTCCGGGGCGGTGGTCTGGCCCGCATCCGCGAGGTCCGCGAGCGCCAGTGCGCCGAGGAACGCGAGGGCCGCGGCCGTGACGTGGCCAGCACCGGACTCTGCGTCGGCGGTGCAGACGGCGCCGCCGAGCCCGGCGGAGAAGAGCTGGACGTCGGTGCTGCCGCAGACGGCACAGGCCGTGAAGCTCGGGTGGAACCCCGAGACACTCAGGAGCTTCAGCAGGAACGACTCTGCGACGGCCGCGGGGTCGATCGGTCGCGCCTCCAGCGACCGGAGCCCCGAGAGCAGCAGGAGCACGACCCGTACGTTCCGCTCGTGCTCTTCGGCGACGCGGTCGACCGCCTCGAGCATCGTCTCGCCGGCGGCGAACAGCGAGAGGTCGTCACGGATCGCGCGATGGGGGGCGATGATCTCGGCCTGCGTGATGGTGTCGAGCGACCCCCGGCCGCGGTAGAGCATCAGGTTCACGTGTGTGAACGGCTCCAGACGCGCCCCGAACCGGCTGGTGGTCTTGCGGATCCCCTTCGCCACGCCTCGGACCTTTCCGGAACCCTGGGTCATGACGGTGACGATCTTGTCGGCCTCGCCGAGCTTCGCCGACCGGAGGACGACGCCCTGCTCCTTGTAGGGGGGCATCTGGGAATCGTAGCCCGGCGGTCGGTCGCTCCACCCGAGAAGCGGTGTGACGTTTCCGTTGCGACGGTCGCGGCTAGGCGCCCATCGGATGCCAGACCGTCTTGTACTCGACGAAGGCCGTGACCTCGTAAGGACTCTGGGCCTCTTCGTCGAACGGGTTCGCCTCGGCCGCCCGGTGCACCCGTTTCACGTTCTCCGCCGACAGCTCCTCCACCTGGGCCCGGAGCTCGTCGGGGACGCCGGTGACATCGAGCGCGTTCACGTCCATATGCCCGGCGAGCCACGGGACCAGCTCGGCCGCCTGTCCGGTGAGGATGTTCACGACGCCGCCCGGCACGTCCGAGGTGGCGAGGACCTCCCCGAGTGACACGGCCGGCAGCGGGGACCGCTCGCGCGCCAGGACGACGGCGGTGTTGCCGCTCACGATCGCCGGCGCCACGCGCGCCACGAGCCCGAGGAGCGACTGGTCCTTCGGCGCGACGATCCC
>CBHFMJ010000113.1:0-7529 GCA_965994715.1 uncultured bacterium
GCGGGGGGCGGCGTCCTGGTGGCGGTCCTGCGCTACGGGATGCTGGCGCGCCCTCCGATCGAGGTGGACGCCGCCCGCCGCCTGATCGACGGCCTCGCGGTCCGTCCCCTCCTCGACGGCGTGCGCGGAGCGCCACCGTCCGACGTCGACGCGCTCGCGCGCGCGGTCTCCCGTCTCTCCGTCCTGGCGCTGGAGCTCGGCGATCGAATCGCCGAGCTCGACGTCAACCCGGTGATCGTGTCGCCCTCTGGCTGCGTCGCCGTCGACGCGCTCGTGATCCCGGGCTGACCCCCGACGAAGGTCACACCCGAAACGTGATGCCGGTCATGGTCCCGCTTCCCAGCTTGGCATACAACTCTCATCGAGGGGGTATGCCTGAGACACGATCCGCCGAGCCACCGGATGCGAACCACTCGCGACGGAGCCGGCGGAGCACGGGAGGTGAGCGGCCGTGAAGCGCGAACGGATCGAGAAGCCGAAGCCCCGCCGCCCGCGTGAGTTCGAGATGATCATTCCGCTCGATCCCCGCGATCCCGATGTCGTTCGCGCGAAGAAGGGCTGGGTCTGGCGCTACGCGGATCGCCGCTGGGCCGTCTAGCGGCTAGAGCGGGTCCTCCACGGGAACCGTTCCCGGTTCCCAGCCCGTGTACGTATCACTCGGGAATCTCCAGATGGATGACGTCGTGGGCGCCTGCCGGCGACCGAACTCCGGAGCACGCGGTTTCGCCCCGAAGTCGAAGACGTGCTCGAGGTTGTGGGTGTTGCGGATCCGATCGGTGAGCGGCTCCAGCCCCCAGTTGTCCGAGATGAACCGCAGCGGCGTCGAGAACTCGCCTCGCTCGTCGTCGATCACGCCCCGGCGCGTGTACGGCGAGATCGTGAGCAACGGGACGCGGATGCCCAGGCCCAGGTGATCCACGGACGGCGGAACGACGGGATCGTAGAAGCCTCCCCACTCGTCCCACGTCAGGAAGATCGCCGTGTGCTCCCACATGTCGGAGCGCATCACCTTGTTCACGATCTTCGTGACCCAGTTGTGGGCGTGGCCCGTGGAGAACGGCGGATGGTCGGAGAGCTGGAACCGTGGGGTCACCCAGGTGACGGGCGGGAGGGCGTTCGCGTCGATGTCGTCGAGGAGTGTGTCGACCGATCGGATGTGCTCGGGCCACAGGTCCGTGTGGAAGACGTTCGCGATGCCGTTGTACGCGTTCCAGAAGTAGCCGGGCTGCCCAGGGACCGCCGAATAGTACGCCCAGTCGATGCCGGCCTGGGTGAGCTGCTCGCCGACCGTAGGGAACTCGAAGCACGTGTTGTGCTTCGTCAGATTCCCGCCCTCGTCCGTCACCAGGACGAACACGTCGTCCCCCACCACGTCGCAGCCCCAGCTCTTGAAGAGCCCTCCATCCTCGAGTGGTCTCGTCCGGATGTTCTCCGGGTTGTCGGCGACGCCGCCCGAGGACCCCGCGATGAAGTAGTAGTGGTTCGGGTAGCTGGGACCCGCTGCGGAGGCGAAGAAGCTGTCCGAGAGGCTGTACTCACGCGCCCAGTGCCAGTAGTTCGGGATCTGGTCCTCGTCGAAGATCGTGTAGCCGTACGTCGAGCCATGGATCCCCGTGCCGAACCCGTCCATCTCTCCGTTGTTCACGCACGTCCGGTGCGCGGCGAGATCGTGCGGGATATCGCCCGGCAGCCACTCCGGGCAGCGGATCAGCGGTTTCTCGACGCCGTTCTCGACGCCGACCGTGGTCCCCGCCCTGACGCCGGGGAACTTCCCGAACAGGTTGTTGAAGCTCCGGTTCTCGAGCATCACGTAGATGACGCGCTTGATCGGCCATCGGGTGTCCGTCTCCGGGATCGTGTCATCGACCTTCGGGGTCCGGGTGCCGCCGGTGCACGAGAAGAGGACGCCGCCGGCGACGGCCATGGCGCTCGTCCGCAGGAAGCGCCGACGGCTGAGCGGCATCGGGTGGCGCTCGTCGCGCGTCTCCCCATACGGTCCGGTGTCCATGGCCCCCCTTTCTATCAAGCCCGTTATCCTCGGTCGGTTCCCGAGGGGTCATCTCATGACGAAACGCATGATCGCTGCCACGCTGCTGCTGTTCCTCTGTGCGTGCGACGGCGAGCCGGAGCTGTTCCCGCAGCCGTCCTCGCCGACGTCGGCATCCCCGTTCCCGTCGACGCCGACACTCTCGTCTCCCACACCACCAGCGCTCCCGTCGGATCCGCTTCCGACCAGCGGCGAAGCGTCGGAGACCTGTGTGGAGGGCTGGGTCTCGCCCGGCGCGGATTCGGCGCTGTTCGATACGCCCCTGCGCATCATCCGCAGGAGCGTGCAGCTCCCCAGCGAGCCGACCGTCGTGGAGATGCGGTACTTCACTGGCCCCGAGTCGCCGCCCTCTGACAAGGGGTATCTCCTGGTCGTCGAGCGCTGGTACGTGAAGCTGTACACCGAGGACGACCTTCGTTTCCAGGGGCGGTTCCTCGTCGAGTCGCGGGACTTCGGCGACGGTGTCGCCGCTGTGGCGCCCTACGACACCGAAGGGTTCCGCTCGCCCGATTGGAGCGGGTTCCAGTGGGCGGACACCGAGCCGTCGCCGTACCCAGGACTGCCGGGTGAATGGTCCGGCACGCGGTACGACTTCGTGAAGGGTGGCGACGGCCTCGACATCCCAGGCTTGCCCACCGAAGTCCGGGGGTGCTTGGATACCGCCTGATGGCGGGGGTCTTCAGAAGCTCGGGCAGACGTACCAACCCCTTGGGGGCGATCTCGGTCGTGACCGGCCTGGCGTCGGCTCTCGCGAGCGCCGTCCTTTGGATCTACCGGATCCAGCCGGACAGCAGGATCCTCGGGCCATACTCCGCGGAGGTCGCTGCGGGCGGCCAGTTGGCCGATCAACTCGTCGTCCTGGCCGCCATCCTCGGCGTGATGGCCGTCCTCTCCTCGATCATGACGTCGAGCAGCGGGGAGGGCGGCGGCAGCTACTTCATGGGGCTCGTCCTCGGGCTCGTCGGGCTCTCCTACCCGCTGCTGGACTGGCTCAACGTCATGTCGGAGCCGCTCCGTCCATCGATCCTGTAGTCACTCCGCCGGCCAGCCCGTGTAGCGACCGGCGCCCCGCTTGCGGAGCTCGTTGCCGATCACCACGCGCTGGATCTCCGACGTCCCCTCCCAGATCCGGTCGACGCGGAGCTCACGCCAGAGCCGCTCCACGGGATGCTCGCGCATGTAGCCGCGGCCACCGTGGATCTGCACGGCCTTGTCCGCCACTCGACCCGCCGTCTCGCTGCAGACGAGCTTCACGGCGGCCGCCATCGCGTGCAGCTCTTTGCGATCGGCGCCGCCCCGTCCCGCCTGCCAGCAGACCCGGTAGAGCATCGACTTGGCGGCCATCAACTCGGCGGCCATGTCGGCGAGCATGAACTCCACCGCCTCGAAGTCGACGATCGGCCGGCCGAACTGACGGCGGTCCCTCGCGAAGTCCAGGGAAAGCTCGAGCGCGCGCGTGGCGGCACCCGTCGTGCGCGCGCCGATCATCAGGCGTTCCTCGACGAACCAGTCCTTCGTGAGCTCGAAGCCGCGGCCGACCTCGCCGAGGATCCGGTCGTCGCCCAGCCGCACGGCCTCGAACGCGAAGATCGGGTGCTCGAAGACGAACGTGTGCATGTACTTCGGCGTGCGGACGAGGCGCACGCCGGGCGCGTCCTTGTCGACGAGGAAGATCGTCGCCTTCGCGGGATCCCCGTCCACGTGGGTGTGGACGAGGAAGAAGTCCGCCACGTCACCCGAGGTCACGTGCCATTTCTCGCCCGTGATCGTCCACGTATCGGCGTCGCGCTTGGCGGACGTCTCCACCATCGTTGGGTCGGAGCCCGCGCCTTCCTCGGTGATCGCATAGGCGTCCCGGCGCTCGCCGCGGCACGCGGGGCGGAGGAACCGGTCTTTCTGGTCCTCGGTGCCGGCCGCGAGGGGGATCGAGGGCCTCCACGGGATGTCCCAGAGGGCTCCGGTGGCGCGGCCCCATTGCTCCTCGATCAGCGTCTGCTCGAACAGATCGTATCCGCGGCCACCGTTCTCCGGGGTGTGGTTGATCGCGTGGAACTCCCAGTCGAGGACGGCCTGCTTCGCGGCCGTCGCGCTCTCCGGCGTGAGTCCGTCGTTGGCCTCGCACTCGTCCTCGAGCGGCACGAGGATCTGATCGGTGAACTCGCGCGCCTTCTGCTGGAGGTCCCTGTCGGCTGCGCTGAGTCGAAGATCCATCCGGCGGAGTGTAGGAGGCGGCGCGTCCAACGAGGGGTGAACCGAGCCGCCGAGCTTCAGCTCCGTGGATGCTCGACGCAGAACTCGTTGCCCTCGGGATCCGCCATCACGACCCAGCCCCCGGGGTCGGAGCGGCGACGATCGTCGACGACGCGGGCGCCCAGGTCGAGCATGCGGGCGACCTCGTCTTCCTGGCTCGAGTCGTTCGGCAGCAGGTCCAGGTGCACCCGGTTCTTGATCGACTTCTCCTCGGGCACGGTGACGAACACCAGCCGCGGTAAGCTTCCATCGCGAGGGCTCACCACCCAGTGATCGTTTCCCGGTTGCTGCACCAGCTCCCTGGGATGTCCGGTGACGGCCTCCCAGAAGCGGGCGACGGCGCCCGCATCTTGGCAGTCGAACGTGACGTTGAGAACGAGAGAACTCATGACATCTGAGCGTGCCAAGGAGCGGATGGTCGTGACAAGAGTGCTCCGTCGCGCTGGAGCGCGTGACGTGATCGGCACTCACAGCCCATCGACAGGCTAGGCTTCAGCTTCACGAGCGGAAAGGGGACCATGCATGAGCGATGTCCCTGGCGGGCCAACACCGCCGACTCCTCCTCCACCGCCGCCGATGATGGGCGGACCCCAGGGCAGCATCCCCCCCAAGACGGTGGGCGACATCCTGTCCGCAGCCTTCAACATCTATAAGGCGAACGCGTCGCAGCTGATCCTCGTCGTCGCCGTCGTGGTCGTCCCGTTGTCGCTGATCGGCGCTCTGTTCTCCGAGGTCGTGTTCGAGCCCGAGCAGATCCGGGTGACCGACGCGGGAGGCGTGGTCGTGCTCGACTCCGCTGGGCGTGGCCTCGGTGTCCTGCTCCTCGTTGGGGCGATCGGCGCTTTGATCGCGGTGCTCATCTCGGCCATCCTGCAGGCTGCCCTCCTGCGAGCCGCCACGCAGGCGACGATCGGTGACCCGGTCGATGTCGAGGCGAGCTACCGATACGGGCTCAAGCGGTTGTGGAGCGTGATCCTCGTGTCGCTTCTTGTGGCCCTGATCGTCGCCGCGGGCTTCGTGCTGTTGGTGATCCCAGGGATCATCTTCCTCGTCTTCCTATCGCTGTCGATCCCGGTGCTGATCGTCGAGGGCCGACGGGGCACCGAGGCGCTGGGACGATCGTGGGAGCTGGTGAAGGGACACTTCTGGCATGCGCTCGGCGTGATCGTGGTCGCAGCGTTGATCGTCGGGATCATCTCAGGGATCATCGGGGGGATCGGCGGCGACAACTGGGCCGTGCGATGGATCTTCACCGCCATCGCACAGATCCTGACGGCTCCGTTCGCGTCGCTCGTCTCGATCCTTCTCTACCTGGACCTCCGCGCGCGGAGCGAGACGCTGTTCGCAGAGACCCTGCGGCGGGAGCTGGCTTCGGGCACCTGACATTCGGGTGTCGTGTGGCACGCCCTGGCGCCGGGGCTCATGCCACCGGCATCGGGCAGCGTCGGCTACGCTCCGCCGGATGTTGGAGGAGCTCGCGGCCGCGGTCCGAGGACGTCGCGTGTCTTCCGAGGAGCTCGTGCGCACGTCGCTCGAGCGGATCGAGCGGCTGAACCCCGCGATCAACGCGGTGATCTCCGTACGCGAGCGATCGCTGGACGAGGCTCGAGAGCTCGACCGGCGGGTCGTTTCCGGCGAGGATCCCGGCCCGCTGGCCGGGATCCCACTGCTCGTCAAGGACATGGAGGCCGTCGAGGGCGTGCCGTGCACCTATGGCTCAGTGGTGTTCGCCGACGCGCCGGCGGCCGACGCCGACGGACTGATCCCCCGGCGACTCAAGGCCGCCGGCGCGATCGTCGTGGGCAAGACGAATCAACCCGAGTTCGCGTTCGCCGGATACACGGACAACCTCTTGTACGGGGCGACCGCGAACCCCTGGAACGTGGAGGCCTCGCCCGGCGGCTCATCGGGCGGCTCGGGGGCGGCGATGGCCGCGGGGATGGCCCCGATCGCCACGGCGACGGACGGCGGCGGGTCGATCCGGATCCCGGCCGCCTGGTGCGGGCTCGTGGGCCTGAAGCCCACCAACGGCGTGATCGGCCGCTGGCCGATCCCGGAGTGGATCGACCTCTCGACGTACGGGCCGTTGGGACACACGGTCGCCGACGTGCGGCTCCTCCTCGAGCTCGAAGCGGGACCCGTTCCCGGCGATCCGAGCGCCCTACCGCGCCCGCTGGAGATGGGCGTCGCGATGCCGTCGAGGGCGTTCGCTTCCCCTCGCCTGGTCGACTACGGTCCGCTCCCCGAAACGGTGGAATCACTCTTCGGCGCGGCCGTCGACTCCTTCGAGCGCGACGTCGGCCTGCCGGTCGAACGCATCGATCCCGAGCGGATCTTCCGAGCGGGCCATGTGAGCGAGGACTGGGTCGTGATCTGCGCGACCGAACATGTCCACCACTTGGGGCGGGAGTTCTGCGAGGTGAACATGGACCGGTTCTCCCCGATGTTCCGTGGTGTCGTGGAGTTCGCGCGGCGAACACCGTTCGAGGAGTACCTTGCCGCCCGTCGCCGGCGCTTCGAGTACGTACGGGAGCTCGATCTCCTCCTCGGTGACGACGCCGTGCTCCTCACGCCGACGAACTGCTTCGCGTGGATCCGCGCCGACGGAACCCATCCGGCGACGGGGAAGGTGGGCGACAGCCCCGATGCGTTCAACACCGATCCGCAGAACGTGACCGGACACCCCGCGATCAGCGTGCCGGCCGGTCTCTCACCGGAGGGAGTTCCGTTCGGGCTCGAGATCACCGCGCCGCGGTTCCGCGACGACATCGCGCTCACCGTCGCCGAGGCGTGGGAGCGCACGCACCCGTGGCCGCTCGTGGCGCCCGGCTACGAACCGTTCGGCGTCTAGGGGCCGAGGTTGTAGCCGAGGCGGCGGGGGAGCTTCGCGACGAAGTCGATCAGCGGGTTCGGATCCTCGCCGTCGTCCTCTGCCTCGTCCTTGCGGCGGATCGCCGTGTTCGCGACGAGCGCTCCCGGTGAACGCACCGGCTCCGGTGGGAAGCGCAGCGGCGTCAGGTCGACGAGCGGCAGGTCCAGGACGGGATCGGTCTTCCCGAGGATCCGGTTCGCCATGATGCGCCCGCCGAGGTGTGCCGGCCCCACTCCGTTGCCGGTGTAGCCGTGTCCGTAGTGGACGTTGCCGCGCCCGAGCGTCCCGAACGTCGGGAGGTGGTGGCCGGAGACGTCGATCGGACCGCCCCAGGCAGCTTCGATCGGCACGTCGACGAAG
>CBHFMJ010000114.1:0-7497 GCA_965994715.1 uncultured bacterium
ACTCCCGGGTGCTCACGCTAGCTGCCACGCGGCCTGAGCTACCGACCACCCGGCGCGCGCCCCGATCGTGCTCGAGCATCGCTGGGAGCATCGCCATCGCTTCCACGTGACCTTCGGTAGGCGGGACGGGTTCGGGATCCTTCGTTTGCCCTGCCAAGTCCGGAAGGGAACAATGGAAACGTGCAGAAACTCTCACTCGACTCCCTCGCTCGCCAAGAGCTCAAACGAGCAGCCAACAATGAGAGCGGCCGGAGCGCAGAAACGATTGTCGGTGGACACGCGAAGGTGCTGCGTCAGACGGTTATGGCCATGATGAAAGGCGTCGTCCACAACGAGCACGAGAGCCCGGGCGAGGCGACGGTGCAGGTCTTGCACGGACGCGTCCGGTTGTCGGCCGGCGATTCGTCCTGGGAGGGCCGAACAGGAACGGTGCTCATCGTGCCGGACGCACGTCACACGCTCGAGGCATTGGAAGACGCAGCCATCCTGCTAACCGTGGCGAAGCCAGGCTGACGCGGCCGGCGCTAGGGTCGCCACGCCGCCTGATCGACCGACCAGCCGGCGCGGCGTCCGTCTCTGAGCCCCAGTACCAGGCCCTACGAGCTTTCCGGGACGCGGACCCCTAGTCCCGCAGAAAGGCAGTCAGTCGGCCCCCTTGTCCCCCCGGTGGGTCGGGCGAGACTCTGCTTGGAGACGATTGGGGTGAGGACGATGGTCGAGGTGGACGGCGGGATCCTGATCGAGCGCCCCGTGGACGAGGTCTTCGACTTCGTGGCGAACCAGGAGAACGAGCCCCAGTACAACCCACAGATGCGGGTCGCTAGAAGAACCACCGAGGGGCCGATCGGCGTTGGCACGGCGTTCCACGCCGAGATGACGGGGAGAGGTCGGGTCGTCCCCATGACGATCCGGGTGACCGAGTTCGAGCGACCGCGCCGGATCCGGGAGCGTGTGGAGATGCGGTCGATAGACCTCACGGGCGGGCTCGACTTCGAACGAATCGACGACGGCACGAGGCTGCGGTGGCACTGGGACCTCCGGCCGAATGGCGTCCTGCGCTTCATGGGGCCGCTGGTCGCGAGCATGGGACGTCGACAGGAGCGGAGGATCTGGACGGGACTCAAGCGGCTCCTTGAGAGTCGGACAGGCCCGCAACTGCCTTCGGAGAGGTAGAACATCCAGCCTCGAGCGCCCCGCACTCCCGAAGGCTCAGGGAACCCGCCGGGGTCGACGGCGCACCTGGCAGGGACCGGAGGTCCCGCCGGTGACGTGCCCGTTGACTCTTGGAGCGTCTTTCGGCTGATCGCAAGCTGAATCTGACAGTCCCGGGAGGTGAACTCGATGGCCACCACAACGGCACATCCTCGATCCAGGAATCTGGGCAGCGAAGACACGTTCAGCGACCGACCGGCGGAACCCGACAGCGTGCCGCGTTCGGTCCGCGTGCTCTCGATGGTCCTCGTCGGCTTGCTGGCGGTCGCCTCGGCCGCCGGGCTGCTGATCGACGACGTGTACCGGGACCCCGATGCGGTCCGAGCGATGTTCCGCGGATACGACCTGATCGCGTTGACGATCATCGCTCCAGCGCTCGCCGTGGTGCTCCTTCCGGGATTCCGGCGCTCCGTGCGAGGTCAGCTCGTCTGGCTCGCGCTCCTCGCGTATTCGGTCTACCACTCGGCGATGTACGTCTTCGGAACGACGTTCAACAGCATCTTCCTGATTCACGTCGCGGTGTTCTCCGTGTCCGTGTTCGCCTTCGGACTCGCGGTGGCGAACCTGGATGTCAGAGCGATCGCCGGGCGGTTCTCCGCCCGGACGCCGGTCCGGCTCGTCGGCGGGTTTCTGCTCTTCTTGGCCGCGACGCTGGCCCTCTTCTGGAGTGCCCCTTCCCTGATCTTCGCCTTCGGCGGCGAGGTCCCGTCGGAAGGCTCTGAGCTGATCGTTCCGTCCTCGATCACGCACCTCGGATGGGTGCTCGATCTGTCGCTGTTGGTCCCTGCCTATGCCATCGCCGGCATCCTCCTGTGGCGTCGGGCCCCATGGGGGTACGTGCTCGCCACGGTCGTGCTGATCGCGGGGGTCCTCCAACAGATCGAGTACGGGACAGCGTTGGTCTTCCAGGCAAACGCCGACATCCCCGGTGCCCCGCGGTTCGACCCGATCGAGCCGTTCATCATCTCGGCGTACCTCATCGGCGCGGTCGCACTCCTAAGTCACGTCGGCGGGTCCGGTCTATCGCCCGGAACTCCCGAAAGGTGATGCCGAGTCGCCACGCCACCTGACCGACCGACCATTCCGCCCGCTTCCGATCGTCCTCGAGCATCCTGGGCAGCATCGCCACCACCGTAGGAGGCTAGGCGATCCGGCGACGATGGAGCCTGGGCCGGGCCAGGTGGGCACGCGGCGGCAGCAGCCCTTCCATCGCCATCATCCGTCCGGCTAATCGCATCTGACGATCGCGCGAAGAAAGTCGACTCGAACCGTTAGTTCCCTTTCTGTCGGGGGTAGTGCTCCAGGACAACTCGACCAGTGGGGGGACGAAGATGACCGATACGAGCACGAAGGTTCAACAGGCAACCGATTCGGCCAAGGAAGCGGCCGCAAGACACGAAGTGGACCTGACCGAGGGACGGGACGACATTCCGACTCCCATGCGGGCGGTCAAGAACCTCCGGCATCACCTCCGGCATGGCGTACACCGCAGGGGTTGCGTCGATCTTCCTGAGCCTCGCGATGTGGTTCTTCCGACGGGGTGGGGAGCGCGATACGGCGGAGCGGGTCGCGATCTTCGTGGGACTCTGGCCGCCCACGTTCATGGCGATCGGCAAGGCTCTTGAGGGGTACGAGCACCCGGGGCGCTAAACAGGCTTCAGTACTCGAGCCCCGCGACGTGCGTCGCGGATCGCGCCAATCGCCGGGGCGCCGCGCGTGGGTCCGAATTCAAGTGTTCGTCGAAAGCACAGTTGGATCACACGGCTAGATGATGGATAGGGAGGGATCATGACGAAGCGCATCATCGGCCTCGCTGTCGCACTTGCGACGACGATGGCCCTGGCGGGAACGGCTTCCGCGCAAACGTCTGACCCACGTGAGTTCACGCTCAACGTGGTGCACGGCATCCCAGGAGTGGTCGTCGATGTCTGCGTGAACGGCGAGAAGGCGATCACCGACTTCGATCCTGGTGAGGTGGTTACCGGCGTCATGCTGCCCGAAGGGACATACGAGCTGGAGGTCACGCCCGCCGGCGAGCCTTGCAGCGCTGCGATCCTAGAGGTCACGGCCGAGCTCGAGGGCGGTCGGTTCCGGAACTACACCGTGGTGGCGAACCTCGATGATGCAGGCACCCCGAACCTGCTGCTCTTCCGGAACCCCATGCGGAAGACGGAGGCGGGCGAGGCGCGGCTCGTGCTGCGGCACACCGCGGATGCTCCCGCGGTGACCGTGTGGGCAGAAGGCTCGCGGCTCAACCGAGGACGCCAGTTCGTGTGGGGCGAGTCACGGCGTTTCAACGTGCCAGAGGGTGACTACGAGGTCTTCGTATCGCTCGCTGGTCAGAGCGATCCCGTGATCGGCCCCGTGGACCTCTCCCTGATGGCCGGGTTCACCTACCAGGTCTACGCGTGGGGGAACGCGGAAGATGGCTACAGCCTTGCGGTGATCCCCGTGGTGGTTGGCCAGGAGCACTGACCAGCGCTCGTTCAGTAGTGAGCGACGTGACATGACCGAAGTTCGTGATCAATCGGAAGAGAGGAAGAGTCGATGCAACGATCAGAACTCGAAGAGCACAGGACGCACGATCGCGATGGTGATCCACGGGTGATCCGGAATCGACGGGAGAGCCGCAGCAGCACGGCAGCACTGGCGTTGGCGATCGGAGGCCTGGTCCTCGTCGTGGGAACGTTCCTCGACTGGATCGACGGTCGCGAACTGGCGCTCACCGACCCGAACGGGTTCCAGATCCCGGATGGGCGCATCGCGCTCGGCATCGGTGTGGCGCTGCTCCTCATCGGAATCCTGATGGCGACCAACAAGAGGGTGGGCAGTTGGTTCGACGCGGACCTGCTCGGCTTCGCGCTCTCCACCGTCGCGCTCGTGACGGTCGTCACCCTGTGGATCTACCTCGCCTCGGATGAGCGCTCTCCAGACGTCGGGATCTACGTGGCCACTGCCGGAGCGGCGTTCGCCATGGTGGGATCGTTGATGGCGCTGCTAAAGAGCGCATCCGACAGAGCCACCCTGGATGACGATGGTGAAGGCGACATCGGAAGGAACCGACGCCTCGCCTGAGCTACGCAGAGTTCCAAGCATTGCCAGAGACCGTCGGGAGTGGGAAATCCCGGCGGTCTCTGGTGTCAACGGGATGGCTGAGTGTCCATCACGCTCGCTCTGATATCCGGCTCCCAGCGAGCAACCATGTGAAGAGTAGGCCCGGTCAGGTCCCTGGTCTCAGGACAACTAGCAAGACGGCGATGGCAGCGGCGATCACGGTGACGACAAGGACCGTGCGTACGAGAGGACTCACACCTGAGAACTCTAGCCGCCACGCCAGGTCCAAGGCCCAATACAGGTCAGCCCGTACTCTCCCTAGGTGAGCGCGGCGCTCGTCGGAAGTCTTTTGGGGGCCGCCGACCAGCCCGCTCGGCGTCGATCGTCCTCGAGCATCTTGCGGGACATCGCTCCGGATGAACCCCAGCGATCCCATTCTTGTCCGTCTCGCGTGGGTGGCACTACGTGGCGAGCCCTTGGTCGTGGGGCGGTACCCGATTCATGGCACGACGTTGAGGCTCGGTCGTCCGCGACGCGAAGAAGCGACGTTCGGTGTATCGCTGGACCCTGAAAGACGGATGAGGCAGCGATCCGTTGCGCGCATGATCGATCCGTGGCGCAGATGCGAGATCGAGGACGCGATGAAGACTTGGTTCACCGGATGCGCGCAATGCGGGGCTCTCACGACGAACGCCGAGGGTTACTGCCCCAACTGCGAGGCCGCACGTTTGGCTCGGCGTAGAAAGGGGCGCATGAGCCGAACCAGGATCACGGCCCCGAATGTCAGACGCTCCTCCAGCGATCGTCGCTGAGTGCCCACGCACCGACCCGAGCCTCGCCACACGGGTGGCCGAACAGGTTGCAGATCCGGTCCCGGATGTCCAAGCTCGGAGATCGAGCGCCACCCCGAGTTGGGGATGCGAGTGCAGGATCGGTTCAACTACACCCGGATGATGCTCTCGCAGTTCGATACCGTATCTCCGTCATCCACCCGGCAGGTATCAGGTCCAGGTCCGCCGTCGACCGTGTCATTCCCGGCGGTCCCATCCACCGAATTGAGCGAGTCGGCGTGCCGGTGGCCCAACAACGTGTCGCTGCCGATCCCACCGATCGACGAATCCCTCCCACGGCCGCCACGAACGACATCAGCGCCAGGTCCTCCGTCGAGATCATCGGCTCCCGTGCCACCCCTGATGATGTCATTCCCGCGCACACCGCGGATGAAGTCATTGCCTGACAGTCCGCAAAGCACGTCTGCTTGCGACGTTCCAACGATCACGTCGCTCCCACTCGTTCCTGTCTCGGTGCACTCGGCGGCAAGCGAACTCGACGCCGGCAGTGGCAGTGAAGTGATCGCCGTCATGATCACGATCAGCACCCTCGCCACGTCACGGCCCATGTTCCGCTCCTTTCGACGATCTCCCAAGAACGTGAGGAGCCGCCGGAACCCGAAGGCCCCAGCGGCTTCTCGAGGCGCACGCTGGCCACCGCCGCTCGTCCTGTCAGACTCGCTGCGTGCGGCCTCCGACTCAGTCCAACGAACAATCGTAGGGCCCATCTTCGGGC
This sequence comes from uncultured bacterium, assembly GCA_965994715.1. Lineage (GTDB taxonomy): Bacteria > Actinomycetota > UBA4738 > UBA4738 > HRBIN12 > JAJNBA01. The sequence goes on from CBHFMJ010000114.1 coordinate 5,833, forward strand.
CGGTGCGGCGCTCCCCCTTCGAGCACCCACGCGAAGACCACAGCAAGCGCGTCGATGTCGCAATCGGAGAGGACCGGGTCGCCTAGATCTGGCCAGCCGTAGCCCATCAGGTCGGTGCTCTCCTCGAGGTTCGTGGCGTGTCCGAGCCCGAGCGCATGGCCGATCTCGTGGAGGGCCACCCAGGTGAGTTCCTGGGCCGTGTACTCCTCGAATTCGGAACCTGGCGGCGGTACGGAACCAACGATGACGTTGCCGCAGTCCTGCCGGCCGCAGAGCGCGATCCCGCCGAACGCGGCGCCGCCGAAGTGTGGAACGAAATGCACCACCATGTCGGCGACCTGCTGGTTGTTCCTTCCGGTTCCCGTGACATCGGTCAGCGTGATGGCGCCGTCGAAACATTCGAGCAGCACGTCGGCCCAGATCTGGATCGCATCGTGGACCGAATCGAGCTGAGCCTCGGTGGCGGCGGGATGGGACTGGACGGCGATCGTCAGGTCGGCGTGGTCCCACCAGTACCCCTGGTAGTACGTACTCAGCAGCTCAAGGCTCTCAGCGTTCGATTCGGGCAGCCTGCACGAAGGCTGCGGGACGACATCCTTGGGCGCCGCTACGGCCGCGGTGGGCGCCAGCAGGACGGTCGCGAGGGCGAGGGCGAGCATCGATCGAAGACGCATCTGAACCTCCGGCGTCGGGGGTTCTTCAACGTATCAGCCCATCCGCTTCGGCGCATCTGCCCCCTTCAAACCGGCCATGACAGAGCGTGCTGCCTCGCCCTAGGCTTGGGACACGCTAGCGAGCCTCCAAGAGGCGGGAGGGGGCAGTCAATGCCTTATCAGGGTCGTGTGATCAGGAACGGCACGCTGATCGGTCTCGTCGTGGCGCTGATCGTGCCGGGATCCTCCGCGTTCGGCGCGACGATCTCGCTCGAACGCACGATCCGAACCACGCCCTTCGCCGGGACGTCGGTGTCGATGAGGGACCACGAGGGAAGCGCGTTCGTGCCGGCGGACAACTCGCTCTGGCTCGCGGACGACAACGGTGATGCTGTCTTCGAGGTGAACCCCACAACGGGAGCCTTGAAGCGGAGGATCCCGCAGGCCGACTTCAACGCGGCCCCTCGGTTCGGTGGTGGTCCGCAGGCCGGAGCCAACCGCACCGAGGACTTCGAGTCCCTCGCCTACGACGTGAACAGCGACACGCTGTATCTCTTCTCGGGCCTGTGCTGTAACTCATCGATCCTTCCGACGGCCTTCCGGCTCACGCGGGTGAGCGGCACCCTGCAGGTGACCGACTGGCAGCCGCTGGCCTCCACCGCCAACTACACCGGTTCGGCCTGGAACCCCGGCGACGACAGGGTCTACGTGGGCAAGGGTCGGATGTTCCGTTCCTTCGACTACGCGACGGCCGCACAGGGACCCACGTTCAGGGTGACGGGGGTCTCGGGGATCACCGGCATGGACTTCTCCGCGAGCGGCGCAGACCTCTTCATCACCAACAACAACGAACGGCTGATCCGGATCGACTGGGGAACCAGGACCATCGTCGGCGGCTGGAACTTCGACCTGACGCCGTTCGGAGTGCGAGATAGCCGAGGGGTCGCATTGATCGATGGCCGCTACTTCGTCAGCGACGGAGCCGACTCGCGGGCGAGCGGGGACCCGCTCA
>CBHFMJ010000115.1:0-7492 GCA_965994715.1 uncultured bacterium
CCGAACAACACGGCTGCCGCGACCGCGCCCGATCCGATCACCTTCGCCCACGCGCGGAACGTCGCGGTCATCGCCACCGCGGTGGCGACGGCGAGGAACAGCCGCACGTGGACGAGGGAGCCGCCGAGCTGCAGCACGGGGGCCGCCAGGAACGTGATGCCGCGCGCCCGCGAGGGGACGAACGGAAGCGCCTCGGCTCCGGGGGCCACCTGGGACAGGTAGATCGCCTCGTCCCAGCGCGGCGGGCGGTCGAGCGAGAACGCGAAGAGCTGGGCGACGAGGACCGCCAGCCCAACGACCAGGAGCAGCCGCCGTGCGAGGGCGATCTCGTCATCCTTCGGCCGATCCATGCGCCGCCATCCTGCCGCACCTCGTGCGCGGGTGCGGTAGCCTTCGGATCATGCGCGTGCCCAGCCCATTCGGCTGACCTCGCCCAGCCCTCGCCTCGGTCGCGATCTTCCTCGCGATCGAGTTCATGGACGAGCTGGTGTTCGGCCTTCGGGAAGCTGCGTGGCCGCTCATCCGTCGGGAGCTCTCGCTCTCCTACTTCCAGATCGGGCTCCTGCTGTCGATCCCGGGCATCCTCAGCACGCTCGTCGAGCCTGGCCTCGCCCTCCTGTCCGACATCGGATGGCGCCGCTGGGTGGTGCTCGGTGGTGGTGTCACGTTCATCCTGGCGCTGTTCGGAACGGCGGCGGCATCCGGCTTCGGTCTCCTGTTGGCCACGACCTGCGTCCTGTTCCCCGCGTCCGGCGCATTCGTGAGCCTCGCCCAGGCGACGTGGATGGATCTCGAGCCGGCATCGACGGAGCGGAACATGGCGAGGTGGGTGGTCGCCGGGTCCGTCGGCGGCATCCTGGGTCCTCTCCTCCTCGTCGGCGTCGTCGGACTCGGAGCCGGCTGGCGCGTGGCAACGGTGGTCGCTGCGCTGATGACCGTTCCCGTCCTGCTGTCCGCGCGACGTCTCCGCTTCCCGCCGCCCCACCCTGACACCGCGCATCTCCGCGCGGCGGTCCGCGGCGCGATCGCGGCGCTGCGGGAGCGCCGGGTGCTGAGGTGGCTGACGCTGGTACAGCTCACGGACCTCTTGGGCGACGTCTTCGTGGGGTTCTCGGCGCTGTACCTGGTCGACGAGGGAGGTGCTTCACCCAGCGTCGCTGCGGCGGGTGTCGGGATCCTGTCCGTGGCCTCGCTTCTGGGTGACGCTCTCGTGATCCGGATCCTTCGGCGGATGGACGGCCTCGCGTGGCTGCGGTGGTCGGCCATCGGCGCGCTCGTGATCTATCCGGCCTTCCTCGTGGTCGGGTCCCTGGCCGGGAAACTGATCCTGTTGCTTCCGCTCGGGCTGGTCAGGTCCGGGTGGTACGCGATCGTGCAGGCCCGGCTGTACTCGGAGCTCCCGGCGCGAGGAGGCACCGCCATCGCGGTCGGGGCCCCGGCCGACCTCGTCGGAGTCCTCCTTCCGCTCGTGATCGCCTCCGTCGCGGAACGGTGGGGACTGCACTCGGCGATGTGGCTCCTCCTCGGAGCGCCGATCGCACTCCTGACCCTGTTGCCGTCCCGTGTCCGAGAGGAGTCCTAGACGGCTTCCCAGCCCTCCACGACCGCGTGGTCCTTGGACTGTGGACCGGCCTGCGCGGCACCACCCGGGGAGCCCAGACCGGTCGTCTCGAACCATTCGGCGTTGACCGCGGTGAACTGCTTCCATTCGGACGGCAGGTCGTCCTCGGGGAAGATCGCGGTGACCGGGCAGACGGGCACGCACGCGTCACAGTCCACGCACTCGTCCGGATGGATGTAGAGCATCCGCGGGCCCTCGTAGATGCAGTCGACCGGGCACTCGTCCACGCAGGCCTTGTCCTTGACGTCGATGCAGGGTTCCGCGATCACGTACGCCATGTCCTCATCATCCTTTCGATCGGGCCGTACCCTCGGATGCTGCGTTGGAACCCTACGACCAGACGGGGTTCGGTAGCATCGCTGCAGGATGACCGCCGCCGGCACCGTGACGTCCCTGCTCGACGGCAGCGCCGCAGGGGACTCCCCGGGCGGAACCCTCACGATCGTGAACCCCGCCCGCCTGGAGCAGACGGTCGTCGAGGCTCGGCTCGGCGACGCGGCCACCTTCCTCGACGCCTGCCGCCGGGCGAAGGCGGCGCAACCGACCTGGGCCGCGGTCCCCGCTCCGGTCCGAGGCAGGGCGATCCAGCAACTCGGCCGACTCGTGGAAGACAACGCCGAGTCGCTCTCCCGGCTGATCACCCGTGAGATCGGGAAGCCGATCCGCGAGTCGCGCGGCGAGGTGCAGGAGGTCATCGACACCTGCACCTTCTTCCTGGGCGAGGGCCGCCGCCTCTACGGCCAGACGGTCCCGTCCGAGATGCCGGACAAACAGCTCTTCACGTTCCGCGTACCCGTCGGGGTCGCGGGGATCGTCACCGCGGGCAACTTCCCCGTCGCCGTCCCGTCGTGGTACATCGTGCCCGCCCTGCTGTGCGGGAACGCGGTGGTCTGGAAGCCCGCCGAGTACACGCCCGCCACCGCCGAGGCGTTCGCCCAGCTGATCCTCCACGCGGGGTTCCCGCGAGGGGCCTTCCAGCTCGTGCTGGCAGACGGACCGCAGACGTTCGACGGGATCGAACGTGCCTTGGAGGACGGCGTGCTCGACAAGGTCGGATTCACGGGCTCGACCGAGGTGGGGAGCCGGATCGGGGAGCTGTGCGGCCGACACCTCCAGTCGCCGTGCCTCGAGCTCGGCGGCAAGAACCCGCTCGTCGTGATGCCCGATGCCGACCTGGACCTCGCCGTTGAAGGCGCGCTGTTCAGCGGTTTCGGGACCGCCGGCCAGCGCTGCACGTCGCTCGGCACGGCGATCGTCCATCGCGACGTCCACGACGACTTCATGGCCCGGTTCACGAAAGCCGCGACGGAGGCTCCGATCGGCGATCCCACCGAGGACGTCCTGTACGGGCCGATGATCTCCGCGCGCTTCGGCGAGCGGTTCGAGCGATGGCTCGAGCTGATCCGCCCGCATCACGCCGCCTCAGGCTCCAACGGCATCGGCCGCATCACGGCCGACAACCCGCGGACCGGCTTCGTCGGCGATCCGGCGACCGGGCTCTACTACCACCCCGTGATCGTCGACGGCGTGACGATCGACGACGATCTGTACCGCACCGAAACGTTCGGTCCGATCGTGGGCGTCGCCGCGTTCGGCACGTTCGATCAGGCGATGGATCTCGCGAACGGGCACGGATACGGGTTGTCGAGCAGCATCTACACGGATGACCCACTGCACGTCTTCCGCTTCCGCGACCGGATCTCGGCGGGGATGGTGAGCGTGAACAACTCCACGTCGGGTGCGGAGGCGCACCTGCCGTTCGGCGGCAACGGACGCTCCGGGAACGGGAGCCGGCAATCAGGATTGTGGGTGCTCGATCAGTTCACCAGGTGGCAGGCGATGAACTGGGACTACTCCGGGCATCTCCAGAAGGCGCAGATGGACACGGCCGAGCTGGATGGAGATATCGGGTTCCGGCTGCCGACCGGCTAGGGCGTCGGGGACGGGGACGCCGCGCCGCCGGTCTCGCCCGTGAGGAGCTCGGTCGCCTGTTCGACGAGCGCCTGCGCCTGCTCCTGTTCCGATTGGTACGTAGCGAGGTCACCCGCCCGGAGCGCGTCCTCGGCGGCGGCGAAGTGCTGGACGGCCTCCGCTAGCAGCTCTTCGACCTGTTCATCGACCGTGCCACCGCCGCCGCCGGGCGGCCCCGGTTCCTCGCCCGAGACCGCGCCGGTCGCGTCCTCGATCGCGTCCGGCAGGTTGTCCGCCACCGACACGCTCATCCCGTTCACGACCATGACGAGCTTCAGCTCGGGAACCGCCGACTCCTGCCTCGAGCGCACGTACATCGGCAGGACGTACAGGATCGAGTCTTCGATCGGGATCGTCAGGAGGTCGCCGAACTGCACCTCCGATCCGCCCGTCCCGAGCAGCGTGCGAGCCGCGGAGAACGCCTGGTCGGAGTTGATGCGGGAGAACACCAGACTCGGCCCGTCTACGTCCCGCCCGGCGGGCAGCGTGAACGCGACGAGCTCCCCGTAGCCGTCCGGGTCGGAGTTCGCCGCCATCCACCCCACCAGATTGAGGCGGTTCTCGGGCTCGAACGGGATCATGAGGTGGAACCGCTCCTCGGCGTCTCCGGGTAGCCGGAGCAGCTGATAGCTCGGGAGTAGCTTCCGGGCGCTCGATCCCGGAACGGGCGACGCGGCCTGCTCGGTCCCGGCGCTCTGGATGGTGGGGTCGGTCGGGATCTCCCAGAAGTCCTGCTTCCGGTAGAAGGCGGCCGGATCCTCCACGTGGTAGTTCGCGTACTGGAACGCCTGGGTCTGGAAGAGGTTCTCGGGGTAGCGGAAATGGGCTCGGATCTCGTCCGGCGCCGCGTCGATCGAGGTGAACACACCTGGGAACGCGCGGTCCCACGCCTGCATGATCGGCTCATCGAGGTCCGCGTAGTACGTCACCGTGCCGTCGTAGGCGTCGACGACCACCTTGACCGAGTTGCGGATGTAGTTGACCTCCTGCGGTGGGAGGAGCTCGGCCGTGACCTCGGCCAGGTTGACAGCCTGTGAGTAGGGGTAGGCATCCGACGTCGTGTAGGCGTCCATGATCCAGACATACCCCGCCGAGGTCACGGCCAGGTAGGGATCGTGGTCGAACATGAGGAACGGCATCGTCTCCTTTGCGCGCTGCTCGATGTCGCGACGTATCAGGAGGCGGCTCTCGCTGTCGACCTGACCGGAGATGAGCAGGTTGGCGTCCTGGAAGCGCCACGCGAAGAGGGCGCGGCGGAAGTACCCGCCGAGCTCGATGCCTCCCTTCCCGGTGTAGGTGAACGGCGTCTCCCCCGAGGCTCCCTCGAAGTCGAGTTCGTCCGTCGAGGAGTTCACGGCGACGAAGTCGACGTCGTTGAACTCCCCGTAGTAGATCCTCGGTTGCTCCGTGACCGGCTGCCCGTCGGGGGGGATGTCCTCGAGCGTGAGCAGCGGTCCGCCGTCGGACGTGATCGAGTTCACCTGGGCGGCGACGGTCCCGTACCCGTGCGTGTACACGAGGTGCTCGTTCTGCCAGGTCTGCGCCTGCTGGCTGATTCCACTCTGGATCACTTCGCGGCCCGACACCATCAGGACGCGCCGCTCGCCGTCGACCTCGTAGCGATCCACGTCCACGTCGTTGAAGTCGTAGTACTGCCGGATCCGCTGGACGGACTCGAAGTTCTCCTTCAAGACGGACGGGCGCCACAGACGGATGTTCGCGATCGTCGCCTCGTTCGCCTCCACGTCGGCGGCCGTAACGGTGGAACTGAAGGAAGGTTGCTCCTCCAGACGGATCTGATCGAGTCCGAACGCTCGCTGGGTCCCCGCGATGTTGCGCTCGATGTAGATCTCCTCGTACTGCTGTTCGTTCGGATTGACGCGGAACTGCTGGATGAACGCCGGGTACGCCGTCCCCAGGAGGATCGACACCAGCAGCAACAGTCCGACGGCGATGATGGGGAGGCTCCAGACTCGGTACCGGGCGTTCACGAAGAACATCACGGCGCAGATCACAGCCACGATCGTGAGGAACGTGAGTGCCGGGAGCTGCGCGTTCACGTCGGTGTAGGAGGCGCCATGGACCACGCCGCGATCCGACGTGAGGAGGTCGAACCGACCCAGGTAGTAGCCCCACGCCTTCGCGAGCAGGATCAGCCCGAGGAGCACCGACAGGTGCGCCCGCACCTGCGGGTCCACCTTGTCGCGGAGGCCGACCGCCTGCGGACGGATCCCACCCTGGAGGAAGTGGCCGATCCCTACGATCACCGTGATGCCGACGAGCGAGGCGAACAGCCAGCTCTGGAGGTACTTCAGCCACGGGAGCGTGAAGACGTAGAACGCGGGATCGCGGCCGAACACCTGTTCAGCGTTCCCGAACTCGATCCCGCTCGATGACCGCCACAGCAGGAACTCTTGCCAGTGCCCGGCGGCCGCGAGGCCGACGAAGATCGACAGGACCGCCGCGCCGAGCGGGACGGCCCACCGGAGGTACGGCTCGATGTTCTCCTTGAACCGTTCCACGATCTCCTGTTCGGGCGTCAGGGCCACGATCGTCGGGGCGAGACGGCGGGTCACGATGAGGTTGGCGAGGAGCAGGACGAAGAACGTGATGAAGAACGCCGACGCCAGACCGGCCTGGGCCCAGATCCGGGTCCAGAAGACCTGGGAGAGGTCGACCTCCCGGTACCACAGGACGTCGATGTAGAAGTTCGAGAGGAACGTGAGGATCAGGAAGCCCACGACCAGGATGCCGACGGCGACCAACGGCCAGCGGCGCCTCGGGTACGGGATCCGTACGGTGGTTGTCGACATCGTGAGCAGCCTAGCTCAGGCCGTCGTTTCCGATGGGTCGAGCGCCGCCACGGCCTCCTCCAGCGTGGACACGGGGATCAGCTCGAGGTCTCCGGCGTCGACGCCCCGGAGCTCGCTGAAGTTGTCCTGGGGTACCAAGAGGATGTCGGCGTCCACGCTCTGCGCGGCCCCCACCTTGTCGGCGATCCCACCGATCGGCCCGATGTTGCCCTCGACGTCGATCGCACCCGTCCCGGCGATCGTCCGCCCACGCGTGAGGTCACCCGGGGTGAGGAGATCGTAGAGCCCGAGCGCCCACATCAGACCGGCCGAGGGGCCGCCGATCTCGGAGCTCTCGATCCTGATCTCGAACGGGAACGGCTCGACGAGCACGATGCCGATCAGCGGCTCGTCGATGCCGGGACAGCTCCCGCGGGTGACGCGGACGTCGTGCATCTCACCGTCCGCGTCGACCCGGAAGTCGACGGGATCGTCGACCGGGACGGCGTCGATGAGCCGCGAGGCCTCTCGTCGCGAATCCACGAGCTCTCCCTCGATCCGGACGATCAGGTCGCCGGGGAACAGCCGCTCGTCCGCAGGGCAGTCGGGACCGACGGCCTCCACGAGAGCCCCGGGCCCGTGCTCCTTCGGATAGTCGGTGAGCAACGAGAGGACGACCACCGCCGCGTCGATCTTGCTCTGGTCCATCTGGGAGATCGCTCGCCGGGTCTCTTCCTCGGCGGTCAGGCCCGGGGGGTAGACGACGTCTTCCCCCTCGACCGAGCGATCGGGATCGATCCACGTCGCGAGCATCCCCAGCGCGGTCAGCTTGTCGAATCGGATCGTGGTCATCACGAGATGCCCGGCCGAACCGTAGGTCGGCACGCCCTCCACGTGGATCAGCGGCGCGATCTCCCGGGCCGGGCCGGCTCCGAACGAGTAGAACGGGAGGCGGATCCAGCTCACGGCGATCACCGCCGCGATGAGGAGCAACGAGCCGGCGGACCGGAACGATCGTCCCATCGCACGATGGTAGCGGCGGAGCGCCGGCGATCCGCCGCGTCTGCGGTCGTCGCCATCCCCCTGACCCTGGTCTGTGAGATCGCTT
>CBHFMJ010000116.1:0-7412 GCA_965994715.1 uncultured bacterium
TGGCGATCCTGCGGAGCCCGTACGCCCACGCGAACCTCAAGGGCATCGACGCGTCGAGGGCGCAGGCGCTCCCCGGGGTCATCGCCGTCGTCACCGGCGAGCTGATGGCACAGCACAACCTCGCCTGGATGCCGACGCTGTCGGGCGACACGCAGGCGGTCCTGGTGACCGACCGGGTGCGGTTCCAGGGACAAGAGGTCGCGGCGGTCATCGCCGACGACCCCTACGTCGCGCACGACGCGCTCGAGCTGATCGACGTCGACTACGATCCGCTCGACGCGGTGACGACCCCGCAACAGGCGCTGGAGGACGGCGCCCCGCTGATCCGGACCGACAAGGAGGGCCAGGAGAACAACCACGTCTACTCGTGGGAGACCGGCAACAAGGAGGCGACGGACATCGCGTTCTCGCAGGCCGACGTCGTCGTCTCGCTCGACACGTTCTACCCGCGGAGCCATCCGGCGCCGCTCGAGACGTGCGGATGCGTCGCGGACATCAGCCCCGCGACCGGCCAGGCGACGATCTACATGACCTCGCAGGCGCCGCACCTCATCCGGACCGTGTTCGCGCTGGTGGCCGGCTTGCCCGAAGACAAGATTCGGATCGTGTCGCCCGACATCGGTGGGGGCTTCGGCAACAAGGTTCCCGTGTATCCCGGCTACGTCGTCGCCACCGCGGCCTCGCTCCTGCTCGGGCATCCCGTGAAATGGATCGAGGATCGCTCCGAGAACCTCATCTCTACTGGATTCGCTCGCGACTACCACATGCGGGGTGAGCTCGCGCTGAAGACCGACGGCACGATGCTCGGGCTGCGAGCGTCGCTGCTCGCGGACGAGGGCGCCTTCTACGCCGACGCCCAACCCTCCAAGTTCAAGGCCGGCCTGTTCCACATCGTGAGTGGCTCCTACGACCTGCCGGCGGCCCACGTGTCGGCGCAAGGCGCCTACACGAACAAGGCGCCGGGCGGCGTTGCGTACCGGTGCTCCTTCCGTGTGACCGAGGCGTCGTATCTGATCGAGCGCCTGGTGCAGAACGCGGCGTACGAGATCGGGATGGACCCCGTCGACCTCAGGAAGAAGAACTTCATCGAGAAGGACCAGTTCCCCTACACGTCCGCGACGGGATTCGTCTACGACTCAGGCGACTACCACGCCGCCATGGACAAGGCGCTGGAGATGATCGGGTACGACCAGCTCCGGAAGGAGCAGGCCGAAGCCCGCGTGGACGGCAAGCTCCACGGGATCGGCATCGCGTCGTTCACCGAGGTCGTGGGCGCCGGACCGGCGAAGGACTACGACATCATCGGCGTGAAGATGAACGACGGCGCCGAACTCCGGATCCATCCGACCGGGAAGGCGATCCTGAAGATCAGCTGCCAGACGCAGGGGCAGGGTCACGAGACGACGTTCGCCCAGATCGTCGCCGGCGAGCTGGGGATCCAGCCCGAGGACATCAAGGTGATGCACGGCGACACTGACAACACGCCGTACGGGCTCGGCACGTACGCGTCCCGGTCCACGCCTACCTCCGGCGCGGCCACGGCGATGGTTGCTCGGCGCGTCCGGGAGAAGGCGACGAAGCTCGCGGCGCATCTGCTCGAAGTCGCCGAGGAGGACGTCGAATACGAAGCCGGCACGTTCTCCGTCAAGGGAGCGCCCGAACAGGTCAAGACGATCCAGGAGGTGGCGTTCGCCGCCTACACGAACTACCCGGAGGACATGGAGGCCGGGCTCGAAGGCGTCCACTACTACAATCCGCCGAACCTCACGTTCCCGTTCGGCACGTACGCCGTCTCGGTCGAGGTCGACCCCGATACCGGCGTCTGGGAGGTGCTCAGGGTGGTGGCCGTCGACGACTGCGGCGTCCGGATCAACCCGATGATCGTGGAGGGACAGATCACCGGCGGCCTCACCGAGGGATACGCCACCGCGGCGATGCAGCTGATCACTTTCGACGAGGTCGGCAACGCGATCGGGACGAACTTCATGGACTACCTGATCCCGACCGCGTGGGAGACACCCAGGTTCGAGCTGGGAGAGACCGTGACGCCTTCGCCGCATCACCCGATAGGCGCGAAGGGCGTCGGGGAGTCGGCGACCGTCGGCTCCCCCGCCGCCTATGTGAACGCGGTGATCGACGCGCTCCAGCCTCTCGGCGTGAAGAACATCGACATGCCGCTCACGTCCGCGAAGGTCTGGGAGGCGATCCAGGCAGCTCGGACGGATGCGTAGTCGGGGCGAGGACAGGACGGCGTGAAGCCCGACATCCTCGCCGAGGCCGCCGCGATGTCCGCCCGAGACGAGCCGTTCGTGCTGGCCACGGTGGTCTGGCGGCGTTCGCCCTCTTCCGGGAAAGCGGGCGCCACGGCGCTGATCACGAGCGACGGCCGGGTCCGCGGGTGGCTCGGTGGCGCGTGCGCGGAGCCCACGATCGTCCGGGAGGCTCAGCGCGCACTCGAGGAAGGCTCGCCTCGGCTGCTGTTCCTCGGCCCGCCCGAGGAGCTCGCGGGGCACGAGCGTGACGGCGTCGTGGCGGTCCCGATCGCATGCCAGAGTGAGGGGGCGATGGAGGTGCACGTCGAACCGGTCCTTCCCCAGCCGCAGTTGGTCGCGGTCGGTCGTTCGCCCGCGGCGATCGCGCTCACCGCGATGGCGGCCGCGCTCGGATGGCGAAGCGTCGCCGTCGACGACGACGGCGATGCCGCGGATCATCCCGGAGCGGGGCGCGTCCTCACGTCGCTCGACCTTGCCTCTGCGAACGTCGACGATCGATCGTTCGTCGTCGTTGCCACGCAGGGCCACTACGACGAGGCAGCGCTCGAGCAGGCGCTCGCGACACCGGCCGCCTACATCGGTCTCGTCGCCTCCCGCACCCGCTCCGAAGCCGTCCTCGGCTACCTCCGCGACCGCGGCGCGAACGACGATGAGCTCGCACGCGTGCACGCCCCCGCCGGCTTGGACCTGGGCCATCTCTCGTCGGAGGAGATCGCCGCGGCGATCCTCGCAGAGATCGTGCAGCGCAAGGCCGCGGGCGACCTACGGTTCGCGCGTTCCGAGGTGCCGACCGCCGCGCACACGGCGATCGATCCCGTCTGCGGGATGACCGTCGATGTCGCCGTCGCGCGCTACCGCAGCGTGCATGGAGGCCGCACCTATCACTTCTGCTCGGCAGGGTGCCAAGCATCGTTCGAAGCCGACCCGGCGGCGTTCGTCTCCGTCGCGCGATGAGCGACGGAGCGCGAGGGACCGGATGCTGATCGAGGACCGTTTCACGGTACGCACACCGGTCGACCGCCTGTGGGCGTTCATCCAGGACGTCGAGCGGATCGCGCCGTGCATGCCGGGCGCGGAGCTGACGGAAGTCGTCGACGAGCGGACCTGGAAAGGGAAGGTCCACGTGAAGTTCGGTCCCGTCCAGATGGCGTTCGCCGGAACCGTCGTCATGGAGGAGCGAGACGACGCCGCCTACCGGGCGAAGCTCTCCGCGAGGGGCACCGAGCAGCGAGGCAAAGGGGTCGCGAATGCGAAGGTGGAGTCGTGGCTCGAGCCTGCCGGCGATGACGGCACCACCGTGCAAATCCGCTCGGACCTCACGATCACGGGAGCGGCCGCCCAGCTCTCCCGCGGCCTCCTCCCGGAGGTCTCGAAGCTGCTGACCAAGCAGTTCGCGGACTGTCTCGAGGCGAAGCTGAACGAGCAGCTGGACGTGGCGCGGACGGTGACGGAGGCCGAGGCCGAACCGGTGCGTGCGGCGACGCCGAAGGCCGTCGGGGGGTTCGGCCTCGGCCTCCGCGCCCTGTGGGCGGCGATCGCGCGGTTCGTCGCTCGGCTCTTCGGTCGGCGATCCGGCTCGTGATCTCGGGGATCGTGCTGGCGGCGGGGTCGGCGCGACGGTTCGGATCCACCAAGCAGATCGCGACCTTCCGAGGACGACCGCTCGCCCAACACGCTCTGGATGCGCTCGCGTCGGCCGGGATCGACGATATCGTTGTCGTCACAGGCCACGATGCCGATCGCGTCGAAGCAGCGCTTGCGCTTCCCCCTCAGGGCCGCTTCGTACGGAACGCCGATCATGCCTCCGGACAATCGTCGTCGCTCGCCGTCGGTCTGCATGATCTCGCCGCTGACAGCGAGGGGGCGGTCGTCCTGCTCGCCGATCAACCGGGTGTCACCGATGCCGAGGTGCGTGCGTTGACGGAGGCGTTCGGGCTCTCGCGGAGCCGCATCGTGCGGATCGTTTACACGGACGGTCCCGGGCCGGCGTTGCTGTCCCGCGAGGTCTACGCCGAGGCAGGCCACCTGCACGGCGACATCGGCGCTCGCGCGATCATGGCCTCGCATCCGGATTGGGTAGAAGAGGTCGTGGTTCCCTTCCCGGCTCCGGTCGACATCGACCGTCCGAAGGACCTGCCAGGCGACTGATCAGCTGCGGCGGAGGCGCACCATCGTTCGCTCGTTGGGCTGTTCGAACCCGAACCTCTCATAGAGGCTGTGGGCATCGCGGGTGTTGAGGAACCAGGCGAGATCGCGATGCGCCGGATGCTCCACGGCCTCGCGGACGAGTTCCACGCCGAGCCCGTGCCCTCGATGGCCCTCGAGGACGAAGACGTCACCGAGCCACGCCATGCTCGAGCCGTCCGACACGACGCGTGAGAACCCGACCTGCTCCCGACCGTGATACGCACCGATCACCCTCGCCGACTCCCGCACGAGCCGCTCGATCGTCGCCCGGTCGCGACCGGGCACCCAATAGGCCTCCTCTGCCAGATACCGGTGCACCACGACCACGTCGACGCGGGTGCGTTCGTCGTCGAGCTCGTAACCGTCCGAGAGCTCGCGACGCATCAGCAGTTGCTGCCGAGCCGCCGATGCTCGAGCGCGGGAAGCACCCGACGCACGCGGCGGAGGTCCGCGACGTCCAGATCGGCGAACCAGACACCGGTCCCCTCCTCCGGTGCCTCCACCAGGACGTCGCCCCACGGACCGACGATCATCGACCGGCCGTAGGACCGCCGTGGCTCCTCCGGCGATCCGAACTCGCCCCACTGCGCCGCGGCCGCCACGAAGCATTGGTTCTCGACAGCGCGCGCTCGCAGCAACACCTCCCAGTGCGCCACGCCGGTCTGATGCTGGAACTGCGCGGGCAGCACGAAGAGCTCCGCACCGAGCGTCATGAGCCCACGGAACAGCTCGGGGAAGCGGAGGTCGTAGCAGATCGACAGGCCGACCCTCAGGTCCTCCATCGCGTGGGTCACGAGCTCGGTCCCCGCTCGATACGTGGTGGATTCCCGGAACGGGGGTTGACCCTCGAGGTCCACGTCGAAGAGATGGATCTTCCGGTAGCGCGCGACGAGCTCGCCCGACCGATCGAAGAGTGGGGCGGTGTTGAAGAGGTGTTCCCCGTCCCGCTCCGGGACGCTTCCCCCGGCGATCCACAGCTGCCCCCGAGCGGCCGCCTTGCCCAGCATCTCGACCGAGGCGCCGCCCGGGACGGGCTCCGCGATCTCCGGGAGACGAGCCTCAGGACCGAGGAACGGGAAGAGCTCCGGGAGGATCGCGAGGTCGGCGCCGGCGTCGGCCGCCTCGTCCAGCAACCGTTCCGCCTCCGTCAGGTTCGCACCGACGTCGATTCCGGACCGCATCTGACAGACCGCGAGCCGCATGGCGGCAGTTTACGGAGGGCGCGGGTGAGACGGTCCGTCCTCCTTCCCCGTCCGGCTCTCGCTCTCCTCGATCTCCGCGGCCGCGCGCACGAGGTCCGCTCGGCTCCGCACACCCAGCTTCCGCTGGATGTTCGCGCGGTGCGACTCGACCGTCCGAGGCGACAGGTAGAGGAGCGTGCCGGATCTCGGGATTCGTGTGTCCGATCTCGAGGAGCGAGAGGACCTCGCGCTCACGCTCCGTGAGCGCCGCGGCGGGGTCCGCGTAGGTGGCGGCCCTCGCGCCGTGTCCGGCGAGGAGCACGCCGAGCGCCGGCTGCACGTAGGACTCCCCGCTGAGGATCCGCGAGATCGCATCGGAGAGCTCCGCTGCAGCGGCTCCCTTGAGCATGTAGCCCTTCGCTCCCGCTTCGAGCGCTCGCCGGACGTCCGCCGGGCTGTCGACCATGGACAACACGAGGATCCGTGCGCTCGGGAACCGATCGACGAACGCCTCGACGACGGAGGCCCCGCGGATCCCTTCCATCGACAGGTCGGTCACGATCACGTCAGGGTCGTGGTCGAGCACGACGGCGATCGCATCCTCGGCGGAGGAGGCTTCGGCCACGACGGTGACGTCGGCTCGTGACTCCAGCAGCATCCGGATGCCGGCCCGGACCACTGCGTGGTCGTCGACGAGGAGCACGGTCGGGCGCTCGCTCACGGCCGTCCCGCGCGTCGCCCGGATCAGCCGCCTCTCCGGGAACGGGCACCGCCAGCGTGACGGTGGTGCCCTGCCCGTCGCCGAACTCGATCGGCGCCCTCCACCATGCCGTGCGGATCCCGTTCTCCCACCACCCCCGCCTCCTCGGCCGCTCGGCTGCCGCCACGCGCGACCTACGGCGTTTCGGTGCGAGCATATGCCCGCGCGTCAGTCGCGAGAAGTCGCATCCCCGGATGGGTTCGGAAGCAACGCTTCTTGAACGGCGATTCAGATAAATGGCCTCCCCGGAAGAGGCTGCTGCCGAAAGGGAACTCAGCGCCGAGTGCCCGCGAGGGCTTCCCGGATCACATCCAGGACACCGGGGTCCTCGAGGCCCGAGAGGTCCCCGGGGTCCTCGCCGAGGGCGGTCGCCCGGATCGCCCGCCGGACGATCTTCGCGCTCCGCGTCTTCGGGAGCTCCGGGACGAAGACGACCTTGGAGGGCAGGAACGACCGGCCGAGATGGTCCGCCACCACGTTCCGGAGGGCCCTCGCGAGGCCGGCATCGGCCTCCTCGCCCGGCCGGACGACCACGAAAACCCAGATCGCCTCGCCCTTGAGCGTGTGTGGCACGCCGATGGCGGCGGACTCCGCCACCGCCGGATGGGAGGCCAGCGCGCTCTCCACCTCCGCCGGCCCGAGACGCTTTCCGGCGACGGACAGTGTGTCGTCGGAGCGCCCGTGGAGGAACCAGAATCCGTCCTCGTCTCGCGTGGCCCAGTCACCGTGGAGCCAGACCCCGGGGAACCGGCGCCAGTACGTGTCGAGGTACCGCTCCGGGTCGCCCCAGATCCCTCGCGTCATCGCGGGCCAGGGTTGACGGCATACGAGCTCTCCCACTTCCCCGGCCGCGACCGGGAGGCCGGCGGGACCGATGATGTCGATGTCCATCCCGAGCGAGGGGCCTCGGAGCGTGCACGGCTTCAGGTCCGTGATCGGCAGCGGCGAGAGGAAGCAGGCCCCCACCTCCGTCCCCCCGCTCAAGTTGATGATCGGCAGACGCGAGCCGCC
>CBHFMJ010000117.1:0-7399 GCA_965994715.1 uncultured bacterium
ACGCCGGTGAGCGTGATCTCCACGGTCTCGCCCGAGGGGATCGTCTCGTCGATCGTCTCGTCGTCCGTCGTGAACGTGTGCGAGGTCTCCCCGATGTTGGCCACGCTGATCGTCTGTCCCTCGGTCACGGAGAGCTCGGTGGGTGAGAAACCGAAGTCCACCGTCGTGAGATCCGCACCTCTGCCACCGTCGCCCGCATCGGAGGGACTCTCCGTCGTGGTCCCACCGTTCTGAGCGGGTGGCGGTTCCTCATCCCCACCGCAGGCCGTTGCGAGCAGCGTGAGCGCGAACACCGCACCCAACAGGCGCATCCACCGTGCGTGCATCGTCCTCCCTTTCCGACGTGATGCCCGGTCTCCCGGGCCCGCACGGTACTACGGGTGAACGGGCGGACCGGTTTCGCCTCCGCGGCGACGGCGCCCACTAGACTGCGACCGTGGCCGTCGAGAAGACCCAGTGGCGGGACCTCTACAACGAGGTGGTGCTCACGGGACTCTGCACCGGCTGCACCTCGTGCATCGTCGCGTGCCCGTTCCACGTGCTGGGGTACGAGGACAATGTCCCCGTCCAACTCCAGGAGGAGGGCCCGGACGGGTGCAGCCACGGCGACAAGGGCTGCGACATCTGTACCCGCGCCTGCCCTCGGTTCCGCGAGTGGGAGTCGGAGATCGACGAGCTGTTCTTCGGTCAGACCCGGAAGCCCGAGGAGATCATCGGACAGTACCGGGACATCTATCTGGCCCGTGCGACCGGCCAGGAATCGCTGATGCACGGTCAGGACGGCGGCGCCGTGTCCGCGCTCCTGGTGTGGGGCCTCGAGAACGGTGAGATCGACGGTGCGTGCACCTCGAAGCTCTCGGACGAGCGGACCTGGGACGCCGAGCCGACCGTGGTCACCGACGCCGAGGGGGTCCTCGCGACGGCAGGCTCCCGGTACACCTACTCCGCGAACCCGATGGCGCTCTTGAAGGCCGCCGAGATGGGTCTGTCCAAGGTGGCCCTGGTCGGGATGGGCTGTCAGTCCAGCGTGACCGGGGCGCTGGAGTTCCGGCGGGTGAACAAGTGGCGCCGCAAGATCGCGTGGACCTTCGGCCTTCTCTGCTCCAAGTCCTTCACCTACGACGGCCTGATGGTGGAGATCGCGCAGAAGGAGCTCGGCCTCGACCTCGATCACCTCGCTCGCGTGAACGTGAAAGGCAAGTTGCTCTTCTACACCGACACCGGGGATGAGGTCGTGTACCCCCTGAAAGAGGCGCACCGGTTCACCCGCCCCGGCTGCCTGCGCTGCCCCGACTTCGCCGCCGAGCACGCCGACATCTCCTTCGGTGGCCTCGGGCAGTCGGAGGGGTGGACGCTGTCGATCGTGCGGACGGAGCGTGGACAGGACATCTGGGAACGGGCGGCGGCGGACGGCGTGATCGAGCATCGGCCCGGCGCAGATGACCCGAAGGCGGTCGAACTCATGTTCAAGCTCGCGGCCAAGTCCCGGGAGCGGTGGCCGACCTCCGAGGAGATGCCCGCGGCGGGCACCACGCCCGGGGTCCTCCCGCTCGTCTGAGACCAAGGCCCGTCCTTCCTGACCAGGGCCCGTCCTTCCTGACCAGGACCGTCCTTCCTGACCAGGACCCGACCCCCCGGACGGCCGACATCCAGGCCCCAAGCAGGGGACTCCATACCACCCTGGAAGCGCCCGATAATCCCATCAGGCCCAGAACGGGTCGCAACCTGCCGCTCCTCCGGGGGATCGCGTGGCTCGAACGATCCGACATGAAGAACCGTTGCTCGTCGGCGGCGGCATGCTCACGGCCGTGGCCTACTCTGCCGAACGGCTGCTCCTGTCTCCGGACTGGCGGGATGCGATCGACGACGTGTTGATGCACCTGGGCGTGGCCGCCGGCGTCAGCCGCGCCTACCTGATCCAGGTCGACCCGCCGGACACCGGGTATCGGGCCACCCAGCTCGCCGAGTGGTGCGCCCCGGGTGTGTCGTCCCAGTTCGAGAACCCCACCCTCCGGGGCGCCTCGCTGGGCGAGGCAGGGTTCTCCCGATGGTTCGGTCGGATGTCGTCGCGCGCGACCGTGCACGGGATCGTCGACACGTTCCCGGAGGAGGAACGGGTGGAGCTCACGAAGCAAGAGATCCGCTCGATCGCCGCGTTCCCCGTGTTCGTGGACGGGGAGTGGTGGTCCTTCATCGGTTTCGACGATTGCGTCGACGAGCGAGCGTGGACGGCGTTCGAGCTCGACTCGCTCCGAGCGGCGGCCGGCATGCTCGGAGCGGCGGAGCAGGCCGGCCGGGCCGAGACCCGTCGGCGCGACGCGGAGATCCGGTACCAGCAGGTCGTGGAGCAGAACCCCGCCGTCACCTACACGGAGTCCCACCATCCCGAGGGAGGGCGGCTCACGTTCATCAGCCCCCAGCTCCACGAGCTCATCGGCTACGCACCGGAGCTCCCACTCGGCGATCGCGACTGGTGGTGGGCACACGTCCATCCCGAGGACAGGGACGAGGTGCAGCTCGCCAACCGGCTCGCCTTCTCGCGTGGCACGGACTTCGATCAGACCTACAGGATGCGGACGGCGGAGGACTCCTGGGCGTGGGTGCGGGACAAGGTCCGGCCGGTTCGGGACGAGGAGGGGCAGATCCTGTACTGGCAGGGCTTCCTCGTCGGCGTGACCGACCGCGTGGAGACCGAGGAACGGCTGCGGGAGGCCGAGGCTCGGTTCCGGGCGATGGTCGAACGGATCCCCGCGGTCACGTACACCGACCATGTCGGCGCGGACGGGAAGACGGTGATGGGTTTCGTCAGCCCACAGATCGAGGAGATCCTGGGCTACCCGCCCCAACGGTTCCTGGATCGAGCCGACCTGTGGTTCGAGATCATGCATCCCGACGATCTGACGCGCCTGCGAGCGATCGATGCGTTCAACAACGCCGACCTCGCGCCCTTCGAGCACGAATACCGGATGCGCCATTCCGACGGCCACTGGGTGTGGGTCCACGATCGATCGACCGCGGTCCTCGGCGGGGATGGCAACCTCGACTACTTCCTCGGCTTCCTGACCGATGTGAGCTCCCGGCACGACGCGGAGGAACGTCTCCGAGAGGCGGAGCTCACGTTCCGCACGATGGTCGAGCAGAACCCGGCCGCCTTCTACATCAACGAGATCGACCCCGACGATCCCACGAAGTCGCTGACGCGATACATCGGCCCTCGTGCCGAACAGCTGACGGGCATCCCCGTCGGGAAGATGATCGCCGATCCCGAGCTGTGGAGGACGATGATCCATCCGGACGACCGCGAGATGGTGTTCGAGGCGGACGCATCGAGCAACACGGATGGCTCGGACAGGTTCGCCCTCGAGTATCGGATGATCCGGAAGGACGGCAGCACGATCTGGGTCCTCGACGAGGCGACGCTCATCCGCCCCGAGAACGGGGCGCCCTACTGGCAGGGGTTCCAGCTCGACATCACGGGACGCAAGGAGGCCGAACAGCGTCTGCAGGACGCCCACGAGCACCTGCGCGTCATGGTCGACTCCGCACTGGACGCCGTCGTCAGCATGGACGTGAACGGCGTGATCACGGGGTGGAACCCGCAGGCGGAGACCACGTTCGGGTGGAGCGCCGAGGAAGTGGTCGGTCGGTCGCTCGTCGAGACGATCGTGCCCCACGCGCATCGGGCGGCCCACAGCGAGGGGCTTCGGCGGTGCCGCGAGACGGGCGAGGGCCCGGTCCTGAACGCTCGCATCGAGATCCAGGGCCTCCATCGGGACGGCCGGCTGATCCCGGTGGAACTGGCGATCGTCCCGGTCTCGGTCGGGGAGGAGACGAGCTTCTCCGGATTCATCCGCGACATCAGCGACCGGAAGCGGGCGCAGGAGGATCTGGAGCGGGCCCTCGAGGTCGAGCGGGAGGCAGCGATCCGACTCCGTGCCCTGGACGAGATGAAGGACACGTTCCTCCAGGCCGTCTCGCACGACCTGCGGACGCCGCTCGCTGCGATCCTCGGCCTGGCCATCACCCTCGAACGCGGCGACGTCGGCTTGCTGCCCGAGGAGACCAGGGAGCTCGCGGGTCGCATCGAGCACAACGCCCGCAGACTCGAACGCCTGGTCACGAACCTCCTCGATCTCGATCGGCTCGCACGCGGCGTGCTGACCCCGGCGTTCGAACCGACCGACGTGGGCGATCTGGTTCGCCGGATGGTGTCGGAGTCGGATCCGTCGCTCCGCGACCAGGTGACGGTGTCGGCGGAGTCGGTGGTCGTGCCGATCGATCCGCCGAAGGTGGAGCGCATCGTCGAGAACCTGCTCGTGAACGCCGTCCGGCACACCCCGGCGGGGACCTCCGTCCACGTGTCCGTCTCCGCGATCACGAACGGCGCGATGATCATCGTGGATGACGAGGGGAACGGTGTCCCGCACGACCTCAGGGAGCGGGTCTTCGAGGAGTTCAGTCAGGGTACGGACGCGCCGCAGCCTTCACCGGGTGTGGGCGTCGGCCTGACCCTGGTGCGACGGTTCGCGGAGATGCACCACGGGCGCGCCTGGGTCGAGGAACGGGAAGGCGGAGGCGCGTCCTTCCGGGTGTTCCTCCCCGCGGTGCATCCGGCGGAAGCTGCTCCTCTCCAGCCCGCGGTGAGCCTCCGCGGCTAGAGGGTCGGCCATGCTTCGACGACCGGATGGTCCTTGGAGGCCGGACCGACCTGGGCCGCGCCCCCCGGCGAGCCGACGCCGCTGATCTCGTCGCTGAACCACTCGGCGTTGATCGCGTTGAACTGCTTCCACTCGGCGGGGACATCGTCCTCGTAGAAGATCGCGGTGACCGGGCACACGGGTTCGCACGCACCGCAGTCGACGCATTCGTCGGGATGGATGTACAGCATCCGCGGGCCCTCGTAGATGCAGTCGACGGGGCACTCGTCCACGCAGCCGCGGTCCTTCACGTCGATGCAGGGCTCTGCGATCGTGTACGTCATCCCATTTACCCCTTTTCCACGGTGCCGACCTTGTGAATGAAGTCTACCGCCGGCGGGAGGCTCGGCAAGGGGCTACGGCGAGAGCGCTTCGAGCGCCGCGATCGACGCCTCGGGACCCTCCCCCGGCGCCAGGACCGGATACACGACGGGCAGGTCCGCCCCGGCCTCCCGGTAGGCCTCGAGTCGGTCCCTCGCGCCGGCGCGGTCGCCGCGGAGGCAGACGGCATCAACGGCTCCCCGGGCGGTCGGCTCGACCCCCATCGCCTCGAACTGACGTGCGTACGACGGGTACGACGTGTACTCCCCGGCGGCCGTGAGGAGCGCCTCATCCGCCCGCTCGGTGAACGAGGCGCGGACGTAGACGGAGATCGTGCAGGCGTCGGGATCGCGACCCGCCTCGGCGGCCGAGGCTCGGATCGCGTCGCGGGCTTCCGCGACGCGCTCCGGCGTGCACCAGTTCAGGATCACGCCGTCCGCGATCTCGCCGGCGAGGCGGGTCGCCTTCGGTCCGAGCGCCGCGATCCAGATCGGGACCGGGGCGGGTGGTGGAAGTCGGAGCGCGACGCCGAGGCCACTCTGGCCGACCAGGCTGCGGACCTCCTCCACGTAGGTTCGGAGCCGCCCGAGCGCACCCGGCGCCGCCCCACCGGTACCCACGCCGAGGACGTGCCGGCCACCCGACCGTTCCTGCACGGTCGCGGCGGCCATCGCCGCGAGCTTCGGGGTTCGCGACCCGATCGGGATCACGCCGGTGCCGAGGAAGAGCGACGAGGTCGCGTCCGCGAGGCCGGTCAGGGTCGCGAGTGTGTCGCGCCCGCCCGTCTCGGGGAGGAAGACGGCTGCGTAGCCTAGCGCCTCGCCCGCGCGCGCGATCGCCGCGATGTCGGGCCACGGCAGCGGATCGCGGATCGTGAAGGCCGTCCCGGTCGGTTGGCGCAGCTCGCCCACTGCTGGCATCGTCGCAGATGCCATGGAGCCCGTGACGTTCCTCACCGAGGACGGCGTTCGCCTGGAGGGCGAGCTCCGGATGCCCGACGACCCACCTCGCGGCTCGGCGGTCATCTGTCACGCCCACCCGAAGCACGGCGGTAGCAAGGACCATCCCGTCCTCTGGTCCGTGCGCAACGAGCTCGCCGGCAAGCGGGGGCTCACGACGCTCGTCTTCAACTTCCGCGGCACGATGGGCTCGGCCGGGACGTACGGAGGCGGCCGCGACGAGCTGCGGGACGTGCGCGCTGCCATCGGGACCGTGCGAGAGCGCGCTGCGGGTCCGACGCTCGTCTTCGGGTGGTCGTTCGGTGCGAGCGTTTCGCTCCGAGAGGCGTTCGATGACGAGCGGGCGAGCGCGCTCGCGTTGTTCGGTGCCCCTCTCAGGCCGAACGATCTCCAGCTGCCGCCGATGCCGACGGCGGCGAAGCTCCGGCTCCTGAAGCGACCGCTGCTCCTCCTCGCGGGAGCGAACGACGAGTACTGCCCCGCCGACGAGCTCCGCGCCTACGGCGAGGGCGTCGCCGAGGTCGTGATCATGGATGGCTCCGACCACTACCTCTGGCGAAGGGAACGCGAAGCCGCCACGATCGTCGGTGAGTTCGCCGACCGGGTGCTCGCTGCCTGAGCGAAGGGTCGCCGGTCCTCGGGGCTGTCTGAGTCACCCGCCGAGGGACCCGGGGTCGACGCGAGAGCCGTGGCCGTTCGAACGTGGGTCGCCGTCGCGGCCGCGTCGGGGGCGCCAGACCCAGATGAACGGCAGGAACAGGAACGTGCCGCCGAAAAGCCCGGGCCACACGACGATGCCGAGCACGACGGACGCCAAGGACACGAGCACCCACAACCACGGGTTCCCCCACCACGGCCGCTCAGGGGGGTGCGAGTCGCGGAGCGGCGTCGCCAGGTCCGGCTCCGCGAGCTGGGCCCGACGGCGCAGCACGTCCTGTGCCGCCGCCCGCTCGCGGAACACCAGAAGGAACCCCAGACCCAAGGTGATCAGCACGACGAACGGCAACACGAGCAGTACGTCGCGGGCCTCCACGATCCCGCCTAGAGCGGAACGTGCGAGAGGACCATGATCCGAGGCTCGGTCATCTCCTCCATCGCGTACCGAAGACCCTCGCGCCCGAAACCGGAGTCCTTCGAACCGCCGTACGGCATCTGATCCGCGCGGAACGCGGAGACGTCGTTCACGATCACGCCGCCGACCTCGATCGAGCGATGCGCCTCGAACGCCCGGTTGATGTCATTCGTGAACACGCCGGCCTGGAGGCCGTACTTCGAGTCGTTCACGATCTTGAGCGCCTCCTCGAACGTCTGGTACGGGCTGATCGTCACGACCGGTCCGAAGACCTCCTCGCGGCAGACCTTCATCTCGGGCTTCACGTCGGAGATCAGCGTCGGCTGGAAGAACGGTCCGTCGCCCTCGCC
>CBHFMJ010000118.1:0-7374 GCA_965994715.1 uncultured bacterium
GGGACTCCACGGCGTCCCATCGCGGCACGGCGCCAACGACGTCGCGGGCGATCCGGAACGCGCGCACGACCTCGGCCGGGGTCGCCCCCGTCTCCGCGACGAGCCGCGACACGAACGTGACTCCTTGGGAGTTCACGACGTCGTTCGAGACGATCGTCGAGATCAGCTCCCGCCGCAACGGATGCTCGGCCAGCATCGGCCGGAACCGGTCGACGATGGTCTCCGGGAAGTACCGCGCCAGGTCCTGCTCGAGGTACTCGCCGTCGGGGAGGTCCGCCTCGAGGAGGTCACGCTTGATCGAGCGCTTCGAGTACGCGACCAGTAGCGCGATCTCCGGCCGTGTGAGTCCCTCGCCGCGACCCCTTCGCTCCGCCATCTCGTCCGAGGTGGGCAGGAACTCGACGAGACGATCCAGCTCCCCGTCCGCCTCGAGCTGAAGCATCAGGTCCTCGCACGCCTCGTTCCGCTCGGCGGCGACCGCGACCTCTTGCGAGAGGATCTGCG
Organism: uncultured bacterium; assembly: GCA_965994715.1. Lineage (GTDB taxonomy): Bacteria > Actinomycetota > UBA4738 > UBA4738 > HRBIN12 > JAJNBA01. The sequence continues at coordinate 505 of CBHFMJ010000118.1, forward strand.
CCTGTAGGTAGTTGTCGTAGAGCACACGACGCACGACGTCGTCCGTGGAGGCCTCCATCAGGGCGTTGCGTTCATCCGTCGTCAGCTCTCCTCGCTCGATCGCCAGACCGAGGAGGATCTTGAGGTTCACCTCCCGGTCCGAGGTGTCGACGCCGGCGGAGTTGTCGATGAAGTCCGTGTTGATCCGTCCACCGCTGAGCGCGTACTCGATCCGCCCCCGCTGAGTGAAGCCGAGGTTGCCACCCTCCCCCACCACGCGGGCATGGACCTGGTTCCCGTTGATCCGGATGGGGTCGTTGGCGCGGTCGCCCACCTCGGTGTGGCCCTCGTTCGCCCCCTTGACGTACGTGCCGATCCCACCGTTCCAGAGCAGGTCGACAGGTGCCTGGAGCACCCAGCGGATCACGTCCGCGGGGGTCATCTCGGCCGGAGTGTCGTCGGGGATCGCGAGGGCCTCGCGCGCCTGGGCCGACAGCGTCACCCACTTCGCCGTGCGGTCGATCACCTCCGCCCCCTCGGAGAGCACGCTCCTGTCATAGTCGGCCCACGAGGATCCCGGCGTCTCGTACAGGCGCTTACGCTCGGCGAACGAGATCGCCGGATCCGGCTGCGGATCGAGGAACACGTGTCGGTGGTCGAACGCGGCGACCAACCGGATCCGATCCGTGTAGAGCATGCCGTTGCCGAAGACGTCCCCGGACATGTCACCGATCCCGACCGCCGTGAACGGCTCCGTCATCGGGTCCGTGCCAAGCTCGCGGAAGTGCCGCTTGACCGATTCCCACACACCGCGGGCGGTGATGCCGAGCTCCTTGTGGTCGTAGCCGTAGGAGCCTCCGGAGGCGAACGCGTCACCGAGCCAGTACCCGACGCGCTCGCTCACGCCGTTGGCCGTGTCCGACAGGGGAGCGGTGCCCTTGTCGGCGGCGACCACTAGGTAGGGGTCGGGGCCATCCGTGATCCGCACCCCTTCGGGGTGCACGACCTCTCCCTTCACGAGGTTGTCGGTGATGTCGAGCAGTCCCTCCATGAACGTGACGTACTGCTTCGCCACCTCTTCCCTGATCTGCTCCGGGGTGACCGAGGTCCGCTTGAGGACGAACCCACCCTTGGAGCCGTCGGGAACGATCACAGCGTTCTTGACCTTCTGGGCCTTCATCAGTCCGAGGACCTCGGTGCGGAAGTCCTCCCTGCGGTCGGACCAACGGATCCCCCCGCGGGACACCTTGCCTGCCCGGAGGTGGACCGCCTCCATCTCCGTGGAGTACACCCAGATCTCGTAGAGCGGCATCGGCTTCGGCATCTCCGGCACGCGCTCCGAGAGGAGCTTGAAGCTCAGGAACGATCGGTCGGGGACATACGCGTTCGTCCGCACGATCGCCTCGATCGTCCCGAGCAGGTGTCGCAAGATGTTGTCCTGGTCGAGGGAGGAGACGCCTCGCAGGTCGCGGTGGATCTCCTGCCGGATCTCGTCGATCTCCTCGTCCGTGGCGGCACGCACGGGATCGAAACGGGCTTCGAACATCCGCACGAGCCGTTCCGAGATCGACGGGTAGGCCGCCATCGCGTCGTTCCGGTAGTTCTCGGTGTACCGGGCGGAGACGCGCATCCGATAGTTCCGGAGCGCGCGGAGGATCCTGATCTCCCACCAGGTGAGGGCCGACAACGTCACGAGGCGGTTCAGCGAGTCCGAATCGCACTCCCCTCGCCACACGGCCGCGATCGTGTCCGTGACGCGATCCGCCGATTCCCCGAGCTCCAGCACCGCGCCCCGTGAGTCGAGCACCCCGAAGTCGTGGATGTACACCCGTCCCTCGCCTGCGATCGCGGTCGGCACCTCCTCGACGACCCGGAGTCCGAGCGCTTCGAGGATCGGCATGAAGTCCGAGAGATCGACCTTGCCGCCGGTCTTGTAGAGCTTCACCCGCGTCAGGCGTTCGCCCTTCGACTCGTTGCCGACGCCGACGAGGAACCCCTCGGTCGACGCCTCGAGCTTCTCGAGCATCACGACGTCGTCGACGACCAGGTCCCACTCGTCGTTGGCCTTGTAGTAGTCCGGGAACCGCGGCGCGTACTCCTCCATCAGGGCGAGCGCTCGACCCGCGCCGACGCGCCGCGTGAGCGCGTCGAGGAGGTCGTCCTCCCAGGTGCGCGCTAGGATCTCGACCTCTCGTTCGAGCTCCTCGTAGCGCACGTCGGGGATCGGCTTGCCGGGGGCGACATGGATCGTGAAGAAGATGCGCGCCGACTCCGTCTCCCCCAGGGAGAGGTGGTAGTCGATCGTCGTGCCGTTGAAGCGCTCGAGGAAGAGGCCCTGGAGAGCCTTGCGGAGGTCCGCGTTGAACCGATCGCGCGGCAGGGCGACCACGACCGACACGTTGCGGCCGTAGAGGTCGCGGCGGATCAGGACGCGGATGCCCCCGTGCTTCTCGAGCTGCAGGAGCCCGGCCACCAACCGCCGCAGCTCCTCGGCGGAGGCTTGGAAGAGCTCGTCCTTCGGGAAGGACTCGAAGAGGGTGACCACCGCTTTGTAGTCGTGCGATCCGGGGATCAGGTCCTCCGCGGCGATCAACCGCTCGAGCTTGTGGTGCAGCAACGGCGTCTTCGCGGCCGGCTCCATGTACGCCTTGCTCGTGAAGAGGCCGATCAGCCGGGCCTCACCCACGATCTTGCCGTCGGGTGAGATCATCCGGACCCCGATGTAGTCCATGCGGGCGCGGCGGTGGACGGTCGAGTACGCCTGGGTCTTCGAGTAGATCAGGAGCTCCCCGTCCTCGATCCGATCCCGGACATCCGGTGCGAGGTCCGAGAGCAGCGTGAGGTTCGCGAACGTCGACTTCTCGACATCCGAGAGGATCCCGAGCCCGCTGCCCGGCACCGCACGGATCGCGCGTCCGTCCTTCGTCTCCTGGAGCTCGTATTCGCGGTAGCCGAGCAGAACGAAGTTCAGCTGGAGGAGCCAGTCGAGGAACCTCGCCACTTCGCCGACGACCTCCGACGGGTAACGGACCTCGGCGGCGCGTGCGAGCTCGATCATGTGCCGCACGCGCTCCTGCATCGGATCGAAGTCCCGGACCACGAGCGCGACATCTCGGAGGATGCGGCGCACGCGCGTCTCGAGCTCGGCGTTCACGTCGTCGCCGAGAGCACGGTCGACCTCGAAGTGCATGAACGACTCGCGATGCTCGGCTTCCCGCCCGGACCGGACGCCGATCAGTCGCCCCTGCTCGTCGCGGACCGCCCCGATCACGGGGTGGAGCAGACGCTTGATCGTGAGACCGCGCGCCGTGAGCTCCTCCGAGACCGAGTCGACGAGGAAGGGCGAGTCGTCGGTGTTGACCTCGATGACCGTGCCGTGGCATCGGTACCCGTGGACGTCGGGCTCGGCGTTGAAGACGCGGACGGCGGATGCCTCGAGGCCGCGGCTGTCCGCGAACGCGAAGGCAGAGGTGGCGAGCGCGAGCAGCTCGTCGGTCGTGATCGCCTGGAGGTCGTCATCGGCCAAGCGTCGCAGGAGCGCTCGCGCGAACGCGGCGACCGCCTCGGCTCTCTCGGGCCCGATCGTTCCCTCGGCGCCGTCCTGCGGCCGGGACTTGACACCGGCCTCGGCCTCGCGCCCGATCCGAGCCAGCATCTCTTCGATCTTGGGATGGAGCTCGGAGGGGGTGGTGGGGGGCGCTGACTGTTCGATCGTGTCCGACACTGGCGTTCGCGACCCTCCGGGGCTGACCGCTCCATTGTGTCAGGTCATCCGGCCGAGATGGGGACACCGAGTGCGACGGCCGGTACCGAAGGTCGTACGGGCTGTACTACTCCTTTCGGCACGAAAACCCCCAGAAGGCTGAGGCCGAGAATCCGTGCGTGAAGTACGCTCGGCGGGGCATCCTGGGGAGGCACATTGGCGCGACGGGTACGCATCGTCGTCGGCGAGGGTCGAACGGCGCAACAAGGGCTCCTTCGCTTCGTCCTCGAGGGCGAGGGATACGACGTCGTGGGGGAGGCAAAGAGCACCTCCGAGCTCTCCGGCGTGATCGAAGCCAACCGCCCGGATGTGGTCGTCCTCGACGACGGCATCGGCGTGGTCGCCGTCTCGATGGTCCACGAGGTGGCCCCTCAGGCGAAGGTGGTCCTCGTGTGGCCGTCGGCCGTCGTCCCGATCGGCGGGGATGCCCGCGTGGAGCCCGCCAAGATCCTCCGGGACCTCGGCCCGGCGGTGGAGCACGTGATGGCGCCGGTCACGGCGCTCACGGAGACGTTCGTGCGGCCGGACTGGATCGACCAGGTCCGCAAGGACCCGGCCACGCTGCGGAACAAGCTCGCCGGCAAGGAGACGACGAAGCGCCCCAGCGTCACCCGCCTGCAGCGGCGCAGCCAGCGCCTCCATCCCAGGACCAAAGCAGCAGCCGCAGCCGCAGCCGCAGCCGCGGCGGAGCGGGAAACGCGCGAGGACGCGATCCCGGCGCCGGTCGTGATGCTCCCGGTCGGGCTCGGCGGAGCAGACGTCGAGCCCGTGCTCGACATCGGCGGAGGCACGTCCGCTGCTCGTCCGGCCGAGGGGTCGATCGACGAGCGGTCGGAGTGGAACCGGCGCCTCGGCACCCTCGCGCTGAGCGGTGCGGCGGCGGTGAGCGCTCTGGTGCTCGCGCTCGCCCTCGGCGGTGGCAGGGTGAACGTGGGTGGGGTCCGCGGCCTGGTCGGCACTCTCCCGATCGTCCCCGGCTTCGGGCAGGGTGCGATCGTCGGTCGCGGGCCGCTCACCCTGGGCTCGCTCGGAGCCGGTGGCTACGTGCCCGGCGCGTTCGATCCCGCCGACCTCCTGCCGGATGGTGGCACCGCGGACCCCACGACCGACGGTGGCCTCGATGGGGGCCTCGCGAACCCCGACGGTAGCGGGGATCCCGGGACCGACCCGGGCACCGACCCCGGAACCGATCCTGGAACCGACCCCGGAACCGATCCTGGACCCGATCCTGGACCCGACCCTGGACCCGATCCTGGACCCGGCGACGGGAACGACGACGACGACAAGGGGAACGGGAACGACGATGATGATGACGACGAAGACGGGGACGACGGCGGGCACGACGACGACGACGGGGACGACGACGGCCTCCCGGGGAAGAGCGGGGAGCACAACCCGCACGGTGGCCCTCCCGGCCACCTGGGGACCACGCCCGCTCACGGTCCCGGAAATGGCGTGGGCAACGGTCAGGGCCAAGGGCAGGGCCACAAGCACAAGCACTGACCGAGGGAGCTTCGATCCAGAAGCCTAGGCTGAGCCCATGGGTTCCAACCCCTACGGCTCGCTCGAACCCGGCACACGGGATCCGATCCCGAAACCACTGTTCCCCGAGGTGAGCTCCACCGGAGCGATCGTCCGCGGCTTCCGGAGGCGCTGCCCTCGCTGCGGTGAGCGGGACACGTTCGTGACCTGGTTCCAGACGCGCACCGCGTGCCCGCGTTGCGATCTCCGGTTCGCGAAGGAGGAAGGCGGGTTCCTCGGAGCGATGACCCTGAACTACGTCGTCGCGATCGGCATCTGGCTCGTCGTCCTCGTCGTGGGAATCGTCCTGACGGTGCCCGACGTAGCCGTCGTGCCCCTCTTGGTGGCGAGTACAGTCGTGCTGATCGGCGTCCCGCTGTGGTTCTACCCTCGGTCGAAGATGATCTGGGCCGCCGTCGAGTTCCTGGTGCTGCGCGGCACGCCCGAGTACCGGCCGCCGGTCGCGCGCGACGCACGCCAGCGAGGACTCGAGTAACTCAGGCCGGGAGATCCACCACCGCCCGGGCGACGCCGACGACGTCCCGGTCTCGAAGTGGAAGGAGGAACCCCCGGACCGGCACCGCAACCTCCACGACCGCCTCGGACGTGCCCGCGGCGCAGGAGCACGAGACGAGCCGGCCCCCGTTGAGATCCGCGTACTCGGCCGCGACGGCCGAGGGATCGATGCCGGAGGGGAGGGCGAGTTCCTGCGCGGCGGCGAGCGCCGCGAGGTCCGCTACTGCCTCGGCGCGCGACCTGGCGATCAGGGCCCTGCCGACCTCGGCCGCGCCCATCGTGACGACGAGGGCCATCCCCACCGCCGCAGCCACGACGATCGAGATGCTTCCTCGCTCGCAGATCCGGACACCGGATATCACCCGAACTCCTGCCTGGCGGTCGTGGATGCGCTCATGCCCACCGGACCACCGAACAGCCACCCCACGAAAGGCACACGGACGGGGGCCGCGTACCGCAGAGAGACGGTCACCGGCTCGCCCCGGAGACCGGCCCGTGCGACCTCCACCTCGAGCAACCCATCCTCGAGCGACGGCGCGGCGGCGAGGGCGCCCGTTCGGATGGCGGACGGATCTTCCTGGACGGCGGCGGTGCGCACACCCGCGCGCGCCGCCGCCTCCACGAGCAGACGATCGCGGACGAGGAGTCCCGTCTGCACGAGCGCGAGCGCCACCACCAGGACCAGCGGAAGCACGAGAGCGAACTCGACGGCCGCGGTTCCCCGTTGCGATCCGCGTCCGTCAGGCAGCGGCCGCATCGCCGATCACGCTGTCGATCACGCTGTCGAAGAACGCCGGCAGTTTGCCGGACGAGCGGGCCCAGGCGATCAGGACGACGGCAACCGCCGCGGCAGCCAGGATCACGAGCGCATATTCGGCCGTCGTCTGGCCTTCCTCCCTGCGGAGGCGAAGTGTGTCGACGGCGCGCAGGAACAAGGCGTACAGGAAGAGCATCGGTTCACCTCCTTTCAGCGGATGGAACGCACGGTGGTGAGGAGGACCGGAACCACCGTGAGGAGGAGGAAGGCGGGGAGAACCAGGAACACGAGCGGGAAGAGCATCTTCACGGGCGCGGCGCGAGCCCGCTCCGCG
>CBHFMJ010000119.1:0-7359 GCA_965994715.1 uncultured bacterium
GAGGAACGCGGGGAGGACGAGGAACACGAGCGGGAAGAGCATCTTCACGGGCGCGGCGCGAGCCCGCTCCGCGACCGCCGCGCGTCGAGAGCTGCGGACGTCCGCGGCGAGGTCCCGCGTCGCGCCCGTGAGGGATGAACCCAACGTCTCGGTGCGAGTCAGCACGGCCATCGCCCGTCGAAGATCCGGAAGCGCGAGCCGCTCGGTGACCGCGGAGAGCTCCGTCCGCCATCTGGCGCCGACCGCCACGGCGTCGAGCGAGGCCTTGAGCTCCGTCCCGAGCGGACCTCGGAGCGCCTGCACCGACCGCTGGAACCCGGCAACGGCCGACAGGCCCGCGGCCGATCCGGCCGCCAGGAGATCGAGCAGCTGGGGGATCTCGGCGTCCATCGCGCGGCGACGGCGAGCCACCGCGCGCGCTTCCGCGAACCTGTGGAGGGCGAGCGCGAGCAGGACGGCCAATGGGACGGTCACGACCTTCGGGCCGGGAGCGACCACCGCGGAGATCACGGCGCCCGCTCCCCAGGCGGAGCGTGCATCGGCAGGTGGGCCTTTCGCCTTGCGGCTCCGGGGCAGGGCGAGCCCGATCCCGATCACCACGCACGCGCCAGCCGCGGCCGCCAAGCACTGCGCGACGATCGGCTCCATCAACGAACCTCGAGCAGGTATCGGATCCAGACGAACGCCAGGAGCTCGAGCACGAGGCCGATGCCGAGCGAAGCGCCCCCGAGCGGGGTTCCGATCGCGTCGAGCATCTCGTCCCTGGAGGTCACCAGGAGGAACGCGAAGAACCCGATCGGAAGCATGCCGAGGATCACCCCGGACAAGCGCGCTTGCGCCGTGAGGGCCCGGACCTCTCGATGTGTCGCGCGGCGCTCGCGGAGCGTGCTCGCGAGACCGTCGAGAACGATCGGGAGGTCCCCACCGCTCCGGCGATGGAGGTCGAGGACCCCGGCGATCAGGAGCGCATCCTCGGACCCGTGCGCGTCCGCCCACGCGGCAAGCGCTTCCGCGACGGGCGTACCGGTCGCGATCGCGTCGACGAGGACCCCGAGCTCATCCCGGAGCGGCTCCTCCGCCTCGTCCCGCGCGTAGGCGAACGCCTGTGGAAGGGATAGCCCGGCGCGGAGCCCGGCGGCCAGGGCGCTCACGGCATCGGCGATCTGCTCGGCCGCCCGGTGTCGCCGTCCCGACCGTCGATGTCGCTTCATCGCGTAGTGGGCGAGCGCTCCACCCCCCGCCCCCACGATCCCGACAAGGGGGCCCAACCAGAGCGTCACCACTACGAACCCGACGGCGAGCACGACCGATCGCCGAGGCACCCACGAAGGTCGATCCGATGGCGGCGCACCGAGGCCGATGAGCGATCGGTTGGAGCGGGTGATCGCGATGGCGCGCTCCGCGAAGAAGCCGGCGAGCGCCAGGAGACCGGCGGCGAGCCCGATCATCGGTCCGGCCCCGCTTCGAACAGCCAGTCGCCGACATCCTCGCCTCGATCGGTCAGGACGTGGGCCACTCGCGGCACGGCGCCGGTGGACTCGAACCCTCCTTCATCGCCCTCACGCCCACGGAACCGGAACAACGGCGAGACGACGGGCTCGCCTCGATGGGTACCTTCGACCGCCGCGATCTCCCACACGACGCGCCGGCCGTCACGGAGGCGCGCCAGCTGTACCACCACATCGATCGCGGAGGCGACCTGATTGCGGATGTGGGCGGCCGGGAGCTCGACATCCGACATCATCGCCATCGTCTCCAGTCGCCACAGCAGGTGTCGGCACGAGTTCGCGTGCGCGGTGGAGAGCGAACCGTCGTGCCCCGTGTTCATCGCCTGCAGCATGTCGAGAGCCTCCCCGCCCCGGACCTCACCCACGATGATCCGGTCGGGCCGCATGCGGAGCGCGTTGCGGACGAGGTCGCGGACAGTGACCTGACCTCGTCCCTCGACGTTCGGTGGCCTCGCTTCGAGAGAAACGACGTGCGATCGATGCAGGCGAAGCTCGGCGGCATCTTCGATCGTGATCAAGCGCTCCTCGTCCGGGATGAATGCGGACAGGAGGCCGAGGAGGGTCGTCTTGCCGCTCCCCGCCCCCCCGCTCACGACGAGGTTGGCGCGGCCGCGGACACATGCCGCGAGGAACCGCAGCCCGCGGGGGCCGATGGTGCCCTGCGCCACGATGTCCTCGCCGGACAGCGGCACGGGAGCGAACGTGCGGATCGTCAGCACAGGACCGCGGAGCGAAAGAGGCGGAACGATCGCATGTACCCTGCTGCCGCCCGGAAGTCGCGCGTCCACCCAAGGTGACGCCTGGTCGACCCGGAGGCCCAGGGGACCCACGATGCGCTCGATCAGATGAAGGACCGACTCCTCCCCCTCAAACAGCCGGTCCTCCACCCTCTCGATCCGCCCCTCCCGCTCCACGTACACGTCGTCAGGTCCATTGACCATCACCTCGGTCACTCCCGGGTCCCGCAGAAGGAACTCGATGGGACCGAACCCGACGACCTCGTCGGAAACCTCGTTGACCACGCGAGCGAGATCCCGCTGCGGGAGCAGTGCGCCGCTCTCGCGCATCAGAGACAGCGCCTCTTCGCGAACGCGAAGCCGCCGCTCCGTTCGCGGCGCCGCGGACAACCCGCGCGCATCGACCCGTTCGCGCAGCTGGGCCCGCAGCTGTCGCCGCACCTTGGCGAGAGGATCCGCGCTCATGCGACGAGCGCGAGGATGACTCGCCCTCCGTGGTCCACCAGTTCCCTCCGAACACTCGCGGGGAAGCACGCACCGACACGAGGGGGTGAGGAGGTGCCGACCGGCGGAGGAAGGCTCGCCGTATCGACGGGGATGACCCTAGCGTGGACCTCGGACACGGAACCATCCCCAAGGCGGGGGGTTCCTCGAACCTGTCGGGGGATTCGTCCGGCTACGGCACGTGGGCCCGCGTTCGCGCCGACCGCATCACTCGGCGGAGGGCTGCCGGTCATGTTCGCTCGGCTCGAGATCCAGACGACGATCGCCCCCGCGACGACCACACCGATGCTCACGAAGATGAGCCAATAGCCGACGAGAGGAGATCGGACGACGAACCCGGACACGTTCAGGAGAACGCCGATCCAGGTGAGCGACCACGCGGCGGAGGCGGCGAGGAGCGCCGTCGGTGCCCACTGATGTCCTCGAAGTCCGGCGATCGACACCCACGATCGTGACCCCGGCGAACAGATTGATGATTCCGCCGATCATCGCCAGCTCGGTCTCGCGGAACGACGTCATGAGCCGGAAGAGCGACAGGGATCCGAGCGGCATCGGCAGGGTGCCGGGGTCGTAGTACGGAAGGAAGCAGCTCGCAACGAAGGCCGCCGAGCCGACCAGCACCCCGATGTACCCACCACGGGATGCCGTGCCGACCGCCGAAGCCTGCCTCATCGCTCGATCGTCCCTCCGCCGGAGGACAGAAGTCGAGTCGAACGGATCACACGGGAGGAGCGCGAGAGAGGGCGGCCGCGAGGCCGCCCTCTTCTCGCATCCCGCTCACGCGGTGAGCGTGACCGGGATGTTCACCACGTTGATCTTCGAGCCGTCCATCGCGCTGACCTCGTACACGCGGATCGTGCCGGGCTGGGTGGCGTCGACGTCGTAGGCGACGTCCGTCTCCCACGTCCCTCGGCAGCCGGTGCCGCAGGTCGCCATCGTGAACGTCGAGGCGATCACCTTCCCGTTCTGGTCCAGGATCGCGATCGACACGACGGCCTCGAACACGTTCGCCGTCCCGCTGATGTGGACCGCGCTCGAGACGCGCTCACCGATCCCGGGGGTCTGGACGAGGATCGCCGGCAGCTGGTCGGCGAAGTTCGTGCGCCGCTGGGCTCCGTCGATCTCGTAGCCGCCGAAGTTCGTGAGCGGCCCGCCATCGACCTCGAACACGACGCCCTCGATGCGATCGAACTGCGTGAGCGTGAACACGATCTGCGCCAAGCTCCCCACGGCGATCGCGGGCGTCTCCTCGCCGACGAACGTGGCGTCGAGATCTACCGTGGCGACGCCGTCGTCGATCGTGAGGCCGTTGAGCCGGGTCCCGGCATTGATCGTGGTCCCGAGGTTCGCCGCACGCTCCGCCGCCGTGGGTCCTTCGAGCAGCGCTTCGAGGGCTCGGGTCCCGACAGCGGGGGTGAACGGCTCCGTCCGATGCGTGACGAAGAGCGAGCCGTCGTAGTTGAACCACAGCTCGTACGTCATCGACTGCACGGGGGTCGGCGAGGGTGACACCGACGGCGATCCGGCAGAGGGTGCTGTCGATGGGGTCGGCGACTCGGTGCTCGGTGCGGGGCCGAGCGGCTGTGCACCGCTCTCGGCGCATGCGGCCGCGAGCGTGGCGAGCACCGCCGTCATCGCGATCAGGCGCTTCATGTGTGCCTCCTCAGGTGGGGGACTGCGACCCATGCTCTGCGCCGACGGCAACACCGGAACCCCGCGCGTGTCACGGTTCGGCAACAGGATCCTCGGGGAGCCGGAGCGTGAAGCGCGACCCGGCACCGACCTCGCTCCGTGCCTCCACGTCACCGCCGAGCAGCCGCGCGTTCTCGCGAGCGATCGCGAGACCGAGCCCGCTCCCGGGGCCCGACCGCGACGGGTCGGCCCGATAGAAGCGATCGAAGACGTGCTCGAGATGATCCGGGGCGATACCGGGGCCCGTGTCGGCGACCTCGACGGCGGCGCCGTCGGCGGTCCGTCGCACCTGCACGACGACATGTCCTCCCCCGTGGTCCAACGCGTTGCCGATCAGGTTGGCGACGATCCGATCGACGCGCGTCCGATCCGATATGACGGGAACGGGCTCCGAGCTGATCCGGACCTCTCCGTCCCATCCTCGGCTCCGAACGGTCCCCACCACCAGGGTCGCCAGGTCGAACGGCTCCGTGCGCACCGGCTCTCGCCCCGCGTCGAGTGAAGCGAGGTTCGTCAGGTCTTCGACGAGCCGGCGCAGGCGTGCGACGTCGCCGACGAGGAGCTCCGCGGCCCGTCGCGCGTCGGGCGGCATCGCGGCCAGATGCTCCCGCAGCACGGACGCCTCGGACACGAGGGCGGCGACGGGCGTCCGCAGCTCGTGGGAGACGTCGGAGGTGAAACGCCGTCCCCATGCCTCGGCTTCCGCGAGGGAGGCGATACGGCTCGCCGCCACCCGTGCGAGCGCGAACGCGACCACGGCGATCGCGATCCAGCCGATCGCGAGCGCCGTCGCGAGCTCACGGAGGTCCTCGTGGATCCCCGTCTCCGAGAACGCGAAGTAGAGCTCGGCGCCGCGATCAGGCGTCGGGCCGCCGACGAGCAGCAGCGCCACGCCATCCGCCTCGATCCGGTCGTAGCCGAGTTGCCCTCTCGCCGCGATCGCGCGGAGCTCGGGCGGGATCGAGATCCCGGAAACGGGGTCCGCATCGATCGTCCGCCCGTCCTCGACCAGGATGGCGTGGATACCGCGCTCCTCCCGGAACGTCTCGACGACCGCCGCGGGATCGCCGGACGCTTGGAGGAGGGGACCGGCGATCGTGAGGTCGAAGACCGCCTCGGTTCGAGCGCGCTCGAGCGAATCGCGGAAGCGCGCGTCGCGGACCAGCACGAACACGACCGTCGCGAGTGCGGCGGCCACGGCGGCCGCCACAAGGACGATCACCACCACGAGCCGGCGAGGCGATCCGCGTCCTCCGGTCACTCCGCTCCAACCCGCTCGAGCCGGTAACCGACCCCTCGCACGGTCGAGATCGTTCGGGGATGCGCGGGATCGTCTTCGATCTTCCCGCGGAGACGCTGCACGGCGACGTCGACCAGCCGCGAGTCGCCCAGGTACTCGTAGTCCCAGACCCGAGCGAGCAGAACTTCGCGGGTGAGCACCTGGCCGGGCCGTCGCGCCAGCTCGACGAGGAGTCGGAACTCCGTCGCCGTGAGGGAGAGATCGCGCCCCCCCTTCCGCGCTGCGAACCCACCGACGTCGATCTCCAGGTCACCCACGCGGAGCGCGGGGTCCGCCGGCTCCGCGGCCGCCCGGCGGAGCACCGCCCGGCAGCGCGCCACGAGTACGGGCATGTCGAACGGCTTGGTCACGTAGTCGTCGGCGCCGAGCTCCAGGCCGACGATCACATCGGTGGCATCGGCGCGGGCCGTCAGCATCACGATCGGGATCCGGCTGTCCTTTCGAACCTCGCGGGTGATCTCGAAGCCGTCGAGCGACGGCAGCATCACGTCGAGGATCGCCAGGTCGAAGGGATCACGCCGGAGGCGCTCGAGTCCCTCCCGTCCGTCCGCGCAGGATGTCACCCGGAAGCCGGCGTTGCCGAGCCCGAGGCCCGCCATCTCCCGGATCGAGGGATCGTCCTCGACGAGCAGCACACGTTCGTCCACGGGCGAAGCGTAGCCCGGGGGCGAAGCGGAGCCCGGTCAGGACGCCATCTCTTCGACGACGGGGGCCGAGAGGGCATCCGCCAGGCGATCGAACCGGCGGGCCATCCGGCCTTTCGGAGGCAGCAGCCGGTTGTGCTCCAGCGCCGAGCGGACGGCGCGGTCGTGCGGGATGATCGCGCGGGCGGGTTCGCCGAAGACACGATGTACGTCTCCCGGCGTGATCTCGCTGCGAGCCGCCTTGTTGATCACGAAGCTCACGCGTCCCTCGAGGTGCAGGGGCGCGCACGCCTCCAGGACGCGGGACGTCGCTCGGAACGACACGACGTCCAGCGTGAGGACCTCGACGAGCGAGTCCGAGGTCTCCGCACCGGCGCGCGTCATCGCCCCGAGCGCGCGCGGCAGGTGCACGACCACGACGTCCGCGACACCCGCAGCCACCTCGGTGACGAGACGCAGATCCTCCGGACCGAGGCGGATCGCCTCCTCCGGCGGAGGAGGCAGGAGGACGTCCACTTCGCTCTCGTGCCGCCACAGCGCGCTCCTCAGCTGCTCCGGACCGAGATCCTCGCCGAGGGCGGCGGCGTCGGCGAAGGTGTGGGTCGGTTCCGCTTCCTCCCCCGTGGGCGCACCCAGCGCGTGAGCGACGTCGCCGAAGATGGGATCGGCGTCGATCAGGATCGCGGAGCCGCGGCGAGCGAACGCCGCGGCGAGGTGCGTGGCCACGAACGTGACTCCCGCACCACCTCGACCACCGTGCACCGCGACCACCGCGCCTCGTCTGGCCGTCTGCTGCGCTCGCCGGACGGCGGCCGCCGCGGCCACGAGCAGATCGTCGCGCTCCTTCGGCCACAGGAAGTAGCCGGCGGCACCCGCGCGGATCGCCGTCCGGAGCGAGCTCACCGACTCGCGGACGTCGATCGCGAGCACCACGCCGCACGCTCTCGCTCCGGAGAGCAGGCTGGGCTCGGCGA
>CBHFMJ010000120.1:0-7308 GCA_965994715.1 uncultured bacterium
CCGAGATCCGCCTCGACAAGGTGACGAAGATCTTCCCGCCCGACGTCACGGCGGGCATCGCCGACGGCGTCACCGGGGCGGAGCTGCTCCGGATCGAGGGCGCCGGCCACCTGTCCAACCTCGAGGCGCCGGAGGCCTTCGACACCGCGCTCGCCGGCGTGCTGACGGGGCTCGGTCTCTAGCCCCACGCGCCGCGGGAAACCAACCGGGGCAACGGAGGACCGCCCGTAGACTGGCCCGACCGTGACCACGCCCGAGGACTTCGCGCGGCAGTTCCCATTCGCGCTCGACGCGTTCCAGCACGAGGCGATCGACGCCGTCCATCGCGGGATGTCGACCCTCGTGGCCGCGCCAACCGGCTCGGGGAAGACCGTTGTCGCGGAGTTCGCGATCGAGCGTGCGCTCGACCGCGGCGCCAAGGCCTTCTACACGACCCCGCTGAAGGCCCTCTCGAACCAGAAGTTCGGCGACCTCGTCGCCAAACACGGCGCGGAGACGGTCGGTCTCCTCACGGGAGACAACGCGATCAATCCGGACGCGGCCGTGGTCGTCATGACCACCGAAGTCCTCCGCAACATGTTGTACGAGCGATCGTCCACACTCTCGGGCTTGCACGCCGTCGTGATGGACGAGGTGCACTATCTGCAGGACCCCTACCGTGGCGCCGTGTGGGAGGAGGTCCTGATCCACCTCCCGCCCTCCGTGAGCGTGATCGCGCTCTCCGCGACGATCTCCAACGCGGAGGAGTTCGGCGAGTGGATCACGACCCTCCGTGGCGACACCCGCGTCGTGATCGAGGAGCGCCGCCCGGTGCCGCTCGAGCATCACTACCTCGTGGGACCCCGGCTGCATCCGATGCACATCGAGCAGGACGGGATCCTGATGCCGAACCCCTACGTCGTCTCCTTGGACCAGCACGAGCTGAAGACGAAGACGTACTACCGGCGCGGTTCGGGGCTGCCGCAGCACCAGCGGATCTCCCGACCCCGGGAGGGCTACCGCCGCGTCTACGTCCCCCGGCGCGAGGAGGTGGTCGACGTGCTCGCGCAGGAGGGGATGCTGCCGGCGATCTACTTCGTGTTCAGCCGGTCCGGCTGCGAGAAGAGCGTGGGCTGGCTCCGGGACGCGGGGGTCCGCCTCACGACCCGGGAGGAGGCCGCCACGATCCGAGATCGGGCCGAGACCCGGGCCGCGTGGGTGGACGAGGACGACCTCACGAGCCTCGGATTCGCGGAGTTCCTCGAGTCCTTGACCACCGGCGTCGCCGCCCACCATGCCGGCATGCTCCCATTGTTCAAGGAGACGGTCGAGGAGCTGTTCCAGGAAGGGCTCGTGAAGGTGGTCTTCGCGACGGAGACCCTCTCTCTGGGGATCAACATGCCCGCCAAGAGCGTCGTGATCGAGGACCTCTGGAAGTTCCAGGGCGAACGCCACGAGCTGGTCACGCCCGGTGAGTACACGCAGCTCACCGGGCGCGCAGGCCGGCGAGGGATCGACGCGCTCGGACACGCGGTCGTCGTCTACCAGCGCCAGGTGCCGTTCGAACGGGTCGCGGGGCTCGCGGCCACGCGGACCTACGACCTCGCGTCGTCGTTCCGACCCTCCTACAACATGGCGGTGAACCTCGTTCGCAACTACACGCCCGAGCAGGCGCATCAACTGTTGAACTCCTCGTTCGCGCAGTTCCTCGCCGACCGGGGCGTGGTGGTGCTCGAGCGATCGCGGCAGCAGGACCTCGCGACGCTCGAGGGCTACCGGAAGAACATGACCTGCCACCTCGGTGATTTCGAGGAGTACTGGGGCTACCTGGAGAAAGGGCGACGGCTGCGCGACGAGGACCGCCGAGCGCGCGACCAGGGACGCCGGGACGACGTCAGATCCGGAATCGCCGAGCTCCGTCCGGGCGACGTGGTGTGGGTGCCGAGTGCCAGGCGACGGGGGCTCGCGGTGGTCGTGTCGTCGCGGGACGGGAAGCCGACTGTCCTGGCCCAGGACCGCCAGTTCTTCCGATTGACGCCCCGCCATCTCGAGGACCCGCCGCAGGTCCTGACGAAGATCCCGCTGCCCCGGTCCGGGAGCGTCCGCAACCCGCGGTTCCGCCGCGACGTCGCGGCCCGGCTGGTAGCCCTCGATGTGAAGACCGGGGGAGGGAAGCGGCGGGGCCAGACGAACCCCAAGGTCGAACGCGAGGCGGTCCGGCTGGAGGAGCTCGCCGCAGCCCATCCGTGCCGGCGATGCCCGGAGCGGGGGAAGCACGAGCGCTGGGCCAGCCGGGCGACGGAGCTCCAGCGACGACTCGGCGGCGTCGAGCGCCGGATCAGGGTCCGGACCGAGACGCTCGCGCGACAGTTCGACCGGGTCCTGTCGGTCCTGCGAGCGCTGGGCTACGTGGACGACTGGGAGCTCACCGTGAAGGGGCAGACGCTCACCCGCATCTACGGCGAGGGCGACCTGCTGGTGGGGGAGGCGCTCGCGTCGGGTCTCCTGGACGACCTCGGGCCCTCCGAGGTCGTCGCACTGTTGTCGGCCGTGATCTACGAGGGACGGGAGCGGATCCCTCTCTCGGGCGAGATGCCGACCGGGGAGACGAAGGAGCGCTACGAGCGGCTCCAGCGTCTGTGGCGGAAGGTCCGCCGAACCGAGGACGAGCACCAGGTGCAGCTCTGCCGCGAGCTCGAGGCGGGGTTCGCCAGGCCGATCCACCAGTGGGCCGAGGGCGAGGCCCTCGACGACATCCTCGCGGAGACGGACATGGCTCCGGGGGACTTCATCCGGAACTGCAAGCAGCTCGTCGACCTGCTCCGGCAGATCGAGGACGTCGCTCCGCCCGGAACGGCGGAGAGGGTCCGGGCCGGGCGCGCCGCGATCCTCCGAGGCGTCGTCGCCTACACGGGTGTGTAGCTACGCTTCGCCCATGGGACCTCGGTCATGACAAGCCCCTTCGGCACGATCGCCGTGATCGTCGACCCCCGTGCGGGCATCCTCTCCCAGCTCCCGTCGCTGGAGCGCGCGCTCGACGAGCGCGGCCTCGAGCACCGGACCTTGGTGGCGAACGGGTCGGATCCCTCCGCGCTCGCGGCCTCGGCCCTCGACGACGGGTACCGGTTCCTCGTCGCGATGGGCAACGACGCGACCATCCAGGACGTCGTGAACGGGATGTTCCGAGAGGGGCGCACGATCAGGGAGGAGCCCGTGCTCGGGGTGATCGGAGCCGGGAGCGGGTGCGATCTCGTGCGGAGCTTCGGCATCCCCGGCGACACGGAGTCGGCGGCCGCCCACCTCCTGGGGGACAACACCTACGGTCTCGACCTCATGAAGATCACTGTCACGGGCGTGACGGGGGAGCGCCACACGAGGTACGGGCACAACCTCGCGCAGGTGGGGATGGGTGCGCAACAGGTTGCGTGTGCAGCGAAGGCTCCCGCCTGGCTGGGTGGCTCGCGGCGGTTCTACGGCTTCTGGTGCGGCTACCTCAAGACGAAGGCGTCCCGGGTCACGGTGGAGCACGATCGGCGGACCTGGGAGGGCCGGGCGTGGAACGTCGTCGTCGCGAACGCGCAGTTCACCGGGGGCGGCCTCCGTCTGTCACCTCGTTCGTTCCCGGGGGACGGCGTGCTGGACGCCCTCGTGTTCACCGGCCCCCGTTCGGGCGCCTACACGCAGCTCCCGCGGCTCTTCCGCCACGGCGATCACGTCCCCGACCCGCACATCCAGGAGCTGAAGGCGAAGATCCGCTTCGAGATCCGATCCGAGCGGCCGCTGCCCGTCATCGCCGACGGTGTCGCCCTCGGCACGACGCCGGTGACGTTCCAGATCATGCCTCGGTCGATCCTCTTCAAGCTATGAGCGCGCCGCACCTCGACCGGATCGGCCGCGCGAACGAGGAGGCGTCGCGTCGCGGGCTGGACGCCCTCGTGGTCGCTCCCTCGCCGGACCTGGCGTACCTCACGGGCTACGACCCGATGCCCCTGGAACGCCCCACGCTGCTCGTGCTCCGGGCGGAGCGCGATCCGGCGCTCCTGGTCCCGGAGCTGGAGCGGCCGCTCGCGGCGGCCTCGCCGACGGGGGAGCATCTCGAGCTGGTGCCCTGGCTGGACGGCGCCGACCCGTACGCGGCCGCCGCGAGCTTGTTGGACGGGGCGGCTCGGGTCGCCGTGGCCGATCGCCTCTGGGCTTCCCACCTGATCGGCCTCCAGGAGGCGGTGCCGGGCGCCTCCTTCTCTCCGGCGTCCGAGGTTCTCGGTCGGCTCCGGAGCGTGAAGGACGCCTCCGAGCTCGAGGTCCTGCGCCGCGCCGCCCGGGCGGCGGACGCGACGTTCCGGGAGATCCTGGCGACGTCCTTCGAGGGCCGGAGCGAGGAGGCCGTCGCGCAGGACCTCGCGGAGCTCCTCGTCCGCCACGGTCACGCCGAGGCGGAGTTCACGATCGTCGCCAGCGGCCCGCACGCCGCATCCCCCCACCACGAGCCGGGGAGCCGGACGATCCTGCCCCGAGACGCGGTGGTGATGGACTTCGGGGGAGAGCTCGGGGGCTACCTCAGCGACACCACACGGACCGTCGTGGTGGGGGAGGCCCCCGAGGGGTTCGAGCAGGCGTACGCGGCCGTCCGGGAGGCCCAGGCAGCGGCCGTGGATGCCGTCCGGCCGGGGATCCGAGCGGAGGAGATCGATCGGGCCGCCAGGGCCGTGATCGAGGCCGCCGGGTACGGCGAGCGGTTCATCCACCGCACCGGCCACGGGATCGGCCTCGAGCTGCACGAGCCCCCGTACATGGTGGAAGGCGACAGAACCGTCCTCGAACCGGGGATGACGTTCTCCGTGGAGCCCGGCGTCTACCTGGAGGGACGCTTCGGGATCCGGATCGAGGACATCGTGGCCGTGACCGAGGACGGGGTCGAGCGGTTGAACCGGAGCACCAGGGACCTGCAGGTCGTCGCTTGATCGACCGGCGGGGTCTCGGGTGATCCTCACCACCGAGGGATGCGAACACTTCCCAGAGCGTTCGCGAGCGGGAGGGCGGCTGCATGAGGGACCGGACCATGACGATGGACACCTCGGAATTCGATCTGGACAAGTACCTGCGTGCCTCGAAGCGGATCGACCTGTCCGCCGTGGAGTGGGCGCGGATCCGCGAGCACCCCGTCACGACCGCCGAAGCGCGCTGCCTCACCTACATGATGGACATCGAGACCCACACGGTGGTGTTCCTCCGGGACCTCCTCGCGACCCGCGCCTCGTTCGATCCCGAGGTCACCGCGTTCCTGTCCTGTTGGGTCTACGAGGAGCTCTGGCACGGGGAGGCGTTCAGCCGCTTCCTCGGCGAGGCCGGGTACCGGGTGGCCCCGACCTTCGAGGACGTGTCGGGAGACGACCCGTTCCCCACCCGGGTCGACCGGAACCAATGGGTCCGACAGAAGTTCGGGACGAAGGGATACGTCTCCCACATCGGCACGCTGCTCGGATCGGCGCTGTTCCGCGACTTCGTCGCGGTGCACATGACCTGGGGCGCCGTGAACGAGCTCGGGACGCTGACCGGGTACCACCGAATCATCGCCAAGACCGAGCACCCCGTCCTGATCCAGCTCCTCCAGGCCGTGATCAAGGACGAACGCCGACACTTCGCGTTCTACCGGGCGCAGGCCAGGATGCGCCTGGCGCGATCGCGGCAGGCGCGGACGATCACCCGGTGGGCGCTCGAACATCTCTGGGCCCCCGTGGGGACCGGTGTCCGGCCGCAGGCCGAGACGGACTTCGTGATCCACTCCCTCTTCGGCGATGCGGACGGGATGGTCGCCGTCAAGGAGATGGAAGCGACGCTCGGGGAGCTTCCGGGCCTGGAGAGCAGCCGCTTCCTCACGGACGCGCTGGAAGGAGCGGCGACCCGGCTCGGCCGACCGCTCGGGATGGGTTGAGCGATCAGTCTCGCGGGCGGACCCTCGTTCCCTCGGGCGTGTCCATGACCTCGAGGTCCATCGCCTGCAGCTCGTCCCGGAGCTCGTCCGAACGCGCGTAGTCCTTCGACGCTCGAGCGGTGTCGCGTTCGGCCAGGAGCCGTCGGATCTCCTCCGCGGGCTCCCACGCCGCTCGCGCCTCCCGTTCGAGATCGAGTCCGAGGACGCGATCCCAGGTCGCGAGGAGCCCCCTCTTCTCGCCGGTCGAGACGTCGGCCGAGTGATCGAGGTCGTTCACCGCACGGACGCCGGCCGGCATGTCGAGGTCGTTCGCGACGGCCTCGCGGAACCGTGAATCGAACTCCTTCGCGGCGGGGCCGAGGTCGTCGACCGGCGCGCCCCACTCCGCGACGTGCCTCCGGAGCTGCTTCACCCGATGATCGGCCGTCTCCAGCGCCTCCCACGTGAAGTCCATCTCGGATCGATACCGGGTCTGGAACGTGAACCATCGGAAGGCCAGGGGGTCGATGCCCTGCTCGGCCAGATCGGTCACCCGCTTGATGTTCTTGGCGGATTTCGCCATCTTCTGGCCGCCCATCTGCAGGAACCCGCCGTGCGCCCAGATCGACACGACCGGATGGCCGACGGCGCCCTCCGACTGCGCGATCTCGTCCTCGTGGTGCGGGAACTTGTTGTCGTTGCCACCGGTGTGCACGTCGAAGCGATCGCCCAGGTGCTTGATCGACATCGCGGAGCACTCGATATGCCATCCCGGATATCCGTCGCCCCACGGACTCGGCCATCGCAAGAGACGGTTCGCGCCGGCCTTCTTCCACAGCGCGAAGTCCTCGGGGTGCCGCTTGCCCGGATCCGTCGCCAGCTCCGTTCGGTGCCCCGCTCGCAGCTGATCGAGCGTGTTCCCCGAGAGCTTCCCGTACCCGGGGAAGGTCGTGGTCTCGAAGTAGACGGTCCCGTCGACCTCGTAGGCATGGCCCTTCTCGATCAACGTCTCGATCATCGAGATCATCTCCGGGATGTGGTCCGTCGCCCGCGGGTAGAGGTCGGCCCGCTCGATGCCGACCAGGTCGGCATCCTCCAGGAAGGCCTGCGTGTACTTCTCGGCGATCTCGGCTGCCGAGAGCCCTTCATCGGACTCGGCCAGCTCCATCTTGTCTCTGCCCGTGTCGCTCACCTCGTCGGTCATGTGACCGACATCGGTGATGTTCATGATCCACCGGACGTCGAGTCCCTCGAAGCGGAGGGCGCGGCGGATCAGATCCCCGAGCATGAACGAGCGCATGTTCCCGATGTGGATGTACCGGTAGACCGTGGGACCGCACGAGTAGATCCGCACCAGCCGGCCGTCGACGGGAACGATCTCCTCGACGGCACGCGAAAGGGTGTTGTAGAGGCGCACG
>CBHFMJ010000121.1:0-7268 GCA_965994715.1 uncultured bacterium
ATCTCATCCTCGACCGAGTCGTCGTCCTCGTGTTCGTTTTCGGCGAGCACCTTCAATCTGTAGGAGACGCCCTGACGCGTGATCTCCAGCGCTTCGGCGATGTCCTCGAGTGAGGCGCCGAGCTCGCGAGCACGCAAGATCGCCTCGGCTTCCACCGCATCGAGGTCGGTGCGGAGCTCGCGGAG
The DNA here is from genome assembly GCA_965994715.1 of uncultured bacterium. Taxonomy (GTDB): domain Bacteria; phylum Actinomycetota; class UBA4738; order UBA4738; family HRBIN12; genus JAJNBA01. Next base: position 186 of record CBHFMJ010000121.1, read on the forward strand.
CGCCTGCAGAGCGACCAAGGGGAAGGCGTCCGCGTGCTCGAGCTTGCGCAGAAGGGCACGTCGAGCCTCTGTCATACCGCGGAGCATACGAGAGCGGTATGCAAGAAACAAGGACCGGCGTATGCAGGACGGCTTGCCTAGCCTAGTTCCGCGTATCCCCGAGAAGCCCTTTCCTGAGCACGAAATTCGTTTCGCCCAGGAAAGGAGGCTTGATGTCGGCCGTTCGGGGGTATTGACGGGCGTCCCCCATCTCACCTACGCTCCTCCATCCACGCAATTGCCTACAGCAGTCGCGGATGGATGGGATACCTGTCGGCGCGTCCGGAGGGGCTCTTCGGAGCGGGGCGCGCCGACCGGTTCAACTGAGAGGACAGGTGGATGCGTCGGAAGAAAGCAGCTTCGACGGGTTCGGGCACGCAGCTAGGCGATCGGTGGTCCTTCGGGCCGCGTCGTTCCCACGCAGTCCGGGGCAACCGCACATCACTCCTTGCCGCGGCAGTGTCGTTGTTCATGGTGCTCGGGATGACCGGCGCTTTCGCCGATCAGATCGTTGCAGACGCTGACGCCCTCATCCTCGGCTCGCCGCATGGGAACAACGTGACAGCGTCGCAAGCCGTCGGCACTACGCACGCATACGATTTCAGCGCGGCCATCAGGGAAACCGGCAATGCCACAGACAACGTGTTTCCGGGCACCGTTTCCGTCTCCATCGCCAAGTCGGGGGACTGGGTGGGCTCAGGAGGCACCGGCGGACCCTGGATCTTCACGGGGTACGAATCGGGTCAGGCTGGGACCATCGATATCACCGTTCCGTCCGATGCGTGTGACGTTACAGAGACGATGTCCGTAACCCTCACAGCGGGCACGTCGAGCAACGGCAAGATCTTGAACCCGAATAGCCGCGTGTTGACCTACGTGATCACCGGAACCGGCACGTGTGCGCCGAGCGACTCGACGGCACCCGTTATCGGCTACGTGCTCACTCCGGCCGCCCCGGACGGCGCCAACGGCTGGTACAAGAGCGATGTTCCGCTGACGTGGACCGTGACCGAGAACGAGTCACCTGCTTCGCTGATCAAGACCGGATGCGTAGACCAGTCGATCACATCCGATCAAGGCCCCACCGTCTATTCCTGCGCAGCAACGAGCGAAGGCGGTAGTGCGGGTCCGGTGAGTGTGTCAGTCAAACGGGACGCGACCGCTCCGACGATCAACGCGACCCTATCCCCGGCAGCTGATGCCGGCACTGGCTGGTACAACATCGCGACGGGCTACCCCACGGTCTCCTTCACATGCAGCGATGCCACATCGGGGATCCCCACGGGGACATGCCCCGGAGCCCACACGTTCAACGCAGACGCAGAGAACCAGTCCTTCAGCGCGAACGTCGCGGATGCCGCCGGCAACACCACCACTGCGGGCGTCTCGAACGTCGATGTTGACCTGACGGCGCCGGGGATCTCGTTCGTCGGAGCAGCGCCTGCCCCCAACGGGGCGGGGTGGAACAACACCGACGTGGTTCTCACGTGGGCCTGCACCGACACGACGTCAGGTGTCGTGGACGCGACCGTCCAGGAAACGATCGATACGGATGGATCGAGTCAGACGGCGACCGGCACCTGCTACGACAACGCTGGGAACAGCAACTCATTGGAGTCGGGTGACGTCGACCGCGACACGATTGACCCCACCATCGTCGCCGGCCTGGCTCCGTCCGACCCAGCCGCAACGGGTTGGTACAACGCCGCGACAGGTGCTCCAACGGTCTCGTTCTCCTGCGACGACGACCGGTCGGGTATCCCCGCCGGCACATGCCCGGTCTCCCACACCTTCGGGAACGGGGAGGACCAATCATTCAGCGCGAGCGTGTTCGATGCCGCCGGGAATGAGTCCGACAGTGCCGGAGTCTCGAACGTCGATGTTGACCTGACGGCGCCGGGGATCACGTTCATCGGTGCATCTCCCGCTCCCAACCTGGCCGGGTGGAACAACAGCGACGTCACCCTCACCTGGGCATGCACGGACGGGACGTCGGGTCCTGTTCAGGCCACCGTGACCCAGACCATCAGCTCGGACGGCGCGAACCAGTCCGCGACCGGCACCTGCCTCGACAAGGCCGGGAACAGCGCGTCGCTGGTGTCGGGTGACGTCGATCTGGACAAGTCGGCGCCGACACTGAGCTGGAACGGCGGACCTGCAGGTGGTGCAACCTACATCTTCGGTTCGGTTCCGACCGCCCCGACCTGTGAGGCTCACGACGGTCTCTCTGGGCCGAAGGATTGCGCGGTCAGCGGGTACTCGGCCGCTGTCGGTTCGCACACGATGACGGCGACGGCACATGACAACGCGGGCAACACGCATACCGAGTCCCGGTCCTACACCGTGGATGCCTGGACCCTGAGAGGGTTCTACCAGCCGGTAGACATGAACGGCGTCTACAACGTCGTGAAGGGTGGGAGCACGGTGCCGCTCAAGTTCGAAGTCTTCGCCGGCCTCAGCGAACTGACGAACACGAGTGCGATCGATTCGCTCGGCACGATGAAGGTCACGTGCGCGGGCGGCCTGGAGGAGGACGCCATCGAGACGGTCGCCACGGGAGGCACGAGCCTGAGATACGACGGTACCGGGGGTCAGTTCATCTATAACTGGCAGACGCCGAAGCCGGCTGGGGTTTGCTATCGAGTCACGATGTCAACCGACGACGCTTCGACCTTGGTCGCGTTCTTCAAGACGAAGTGACCCAGGGTCCGACAACGAGGGCGGGCCGCGTCCAGATCCGCCGAAGCGAGGAAGGGAACCCCCACGGGGCTCCCTTCGGTTCCTAAGAGCTTGCGCCGCAAGCGTTTGCTCGCGGCCATGAAATGTCCGGGCTATCCAGCTGTTGGGGCCCTGGGGTACCATCGATGAACGGAATGGTGATGCCAGAACCCTTCACCGAGGCTCGGCTGCTGACCGCGAACGAGGTCGCGGATCTGATGCGTGTGTCCAGGATGACCGTCTACCGACTGATCAAGACCGGCGAGATGCCCTCGCTCCGCGTGGGCAGGGGCTACCGCTTCCGCGAGGAAGACGTCCACGACTACCTGAGGGGGCGCTACACCGAGGCCGGCTGACGCCGGCACCGTGCAGGGCTCCGACACGCTCGAGGCCGAACCTCCGCGAAGGGGCGGAGGGCGCGATGAACGAGCACGACCGGCTCGTCGACCGGGCCGCGCGAGAGGCGCGGGCCGTGCTGTTCGTGGGCGGGCTCGACTCCGGGAAGAGCTCGATGGCGCGTGCCACGGCCGCGTACGCGCTCACGCTCGGTCGCTCCGTCGCCTACCTCGACGCCGACGTCTCCCAGAAGACGGTGGGCCCGCCCGGCACGGTCGGGCTCAAGCACATCCGGGAGCCCGACGACCTCACGCACGATCGCATGGCCGAAGCCGACGCGATCGGGTTCGTGGGATCGACCTCGCCGCAGGACCATCTGCTGCCGCTCGTGGGTGCGCTCTCGCGCCTCCGCGAGCGGGCGCACGACGAGGGCGCGCAGCTCGTCGTCGTCGACACGGGTGGCGAGGTCTCGGGGATCCGAGGGCAGCTCGTGAAGTACTACAAGGTGGACACGCTCGAGCCCGATCTGGTGGTCGCGCTGCAGCGTGGGGAGGAGCTCGAGCCGATCGTTGGCGTGGCGGAGCGGTTCTTCGGTGTCGAGGTCGTGCGTCTGGGGATCCATCCCGCGGTGGTCCCGACGACGGTGGACGAGCGGATGGCGCAGCGCGAGGAGTCGATGCGCCGCTACTTCACGCAGCCGCTCCAGCGCTTCCGCGTCCGCCCGACGGTGTTCATGCCGAGCCTGCCGCCGCTGTTCGACCTCTCGCAGCTCGACCGGCTCCTCGTGGGTCTGTCGGACGGCGAAGGGGGCTTCACCGGCGTCGGTTATCTCGAGCCCGTCTCGAGCAACGGCGGGCTCCGGTTGATCTCGCCGGTGGCAGAGGCGCCCAAAGCGCTTAGACTGGGTTCCGTTCGTCTGGAGGAGAGCTTCCGCGCGAAGCGGATCGACCTCCGGAACCTCTTCGGAACCGAATGAAAGGCGTGGTTCGTTGCCGTCCCTCGTGAAGAAGCGCCGGAAGAAGATGCGCAAGAAGAAGCACAAGAAGCTGCTCAAGCGCACCCGGCACCAGCGCCTGAAGCTGGGCAAGTAGCGGCGGGAGGCTCGGCGTGCGGACGCCGAAGCGTCGAACGGTGGTCGTCGTCCTCGTCACGCTCTGCTCGATCCTCGCGTCATGCGACGCCGACGAGCCCCTCGGGTCCACGGCCGGATCGGAGGAGATCACGTTCCCGGCATCGGACGGCGTCATGCTGTCCGGCAGACTCTTCGGTCCCGGCGATGGCTCGGCGGGCGTGGTCCTCGCGCACATGTTCCCGTCCGACCAGAGCGCGTGGTTCGCGTTCGCGGAGCGACTCGGGCAGCGGGGGTACCGCGTCCTGACGTTCAACTTCCGCGGCTACTGCCCGGGCGGAGACGCTGGGTGCTCGCAGGGAGAGAGGACGATCTCCGCGATCTGGCAGGACGTCGAAGGAGCCGTCGCGACGCTCCGGGACGAGGGCGCGACCCGGATCGGGCTCGTCGGTGCGAGCATGGGTGGTACGGCCTCGCTGGTCGCAGCCTCCCAGGAGGGTCAGGACATCGACGCGCTCGTCACACTCTCGGCGCCGATCGGCTTCGAAGGGCTGGAGGCGAGCCGCGAGGTCCTCGCACAGGTGACGGCGGCGAAGCTCTTCATCGCCGGGCACGAGGACACGACCGCGGCCGAGGCCGTGGACACGTTGTACGCCGAGACGCTGCAGCCGAAGCGCCCGATGATCCTCACCACGGGGGACCACGGGACGGACATCCTCACCGGCAACCAGGCGGGGATCGCGAGCACGGAGATCATCAAGTGGCTCGAGCGCTATCTGCCGGTGGACGCATGAGTCGCTCGATCGTCTTCCTGACCGACTACGGGCGGAGCGATGCGTTCGTGGGCATCTGTCACGGCGTCATGGCGCGGATCGCGCCGGATGCCCGAGTCATCGACCTCTCGCACTCCGTTCCGCGACAGAACGTGCTCCGCGGAGCCGTCGAGCTCTCTCGCGCCGTCCCGTACATGCCGACGGATGCGATCTACGTCGCGGTCGTCGATCCGGGGGTCGGGTCGAACAGGCGGGCGGTGGCGGTCGCGGCGGGCTCGACGCTCCTCGTCGGTCCCGACAACGGCGTGCTGTCGCTCGCGTGGGATGCGCTCGGCGGTGTCACGGACGCCGTGGAGATCCGGAGCCCCGACGTCCTGCTCGCGCCTATCTCGCGCACGTTCCACGGCAGGGACGTCTTCGCACCGGCGGCCGCGCACCTCGCCGCCGGGACACAGCTCGGCGACCTCGGGCCGGCGCTGGATGCCGCGTCGCTCGAGCGGCTCGACGTTCCCGGGCCGATGGTGGCCGCCGGCGCCGTGGGCGCGCGGGTGACGGCGACCGACGGCTTCGGGAACGTCCAGCTGAACGCGACCGAGCTCGATCTGGACGCCGCCGGCGTCGCGGAGGGCCGCGTCCTCGTCGTGAACGGCCGGCGATTGCCGCGTGCCGGCACGTTCGCCGAGCTCCCGGAGCGCGAGCCGGGCTTGATCGTCGACTCCGACGGCCACCTGGCGATCGTCGTCAACCGTGGCAACGCGGCGCTCATGCTCGGCCTCGCCGCCGGCGACGTGGTCGTCGTCGAGGGTTCCTAGGACGACGCCCGGAGCAGGTACAGCCGGAACGTGTCGTGCTCGATCGGGAGGACCTCGAAGCCCGCGAAGCCGGCCTCGGACGCGTATCGCTCGAGGGTGTCGGGACGCATCGCCGTCCCCGTCCCCGCCGACGGCTGCTCGAACATCCCGGACGGCAGGCAGTCGAACACGCTCCAGCCGTAGAAGTAGGCCTCGAGCTCATCGGGCTCGCCCGAGAACGTCTCCTTCGTCCGTTCGTCCACCACGAGCATCGTGCCCTCGTCGTCGAGCGCGGTACGGACCGCCCGCAGCACCTCGACCGGCCTGGCCATGTCATGGATGCATTCGAACGCCGTCGCGAAGGCCACCGGACCACCGCTGGTGAGCGCGCCGGCGTCCTCCTGGTGGAAGCGGATGCGGTCCGAGACGCCCGCGGCCTCCGCGTTGCGGCGGGCCAGGTCCACCGAGGTCCGATCGGGATCGAACCCGTCGACGGTGACGGTCGGGTACGCCGTCGCCATCGCGATCGAGGACCATCCCGTCCCACATCCCACATCGAGGATCCGCGCCGGTGGGCTCGAGGAGAGCCGGGTGTGGACCTCGGGGATCGCGGGGAGCCACTCGTTCGGCAATGTCGTCAGCAACGTGGGCCGGTTCGCCCCCCCTTGTCCCTCCACGCTATCCACGCCGTACGCGTCGTACGGCACGCCGCCCCCGATCCGGAACGCCTCCACCACCTGGTCGAAGGCGCCTCGTAGCGACATCAGCTGGGTCACGCTCGCACCCATGAACGAGAGCGAGTCGCCGTCCAGGAGCACCTCGGCGTGGCCGGCGGGCAACCGGAACCGGTTCGCACCGTCGTCTCGGATCTCGGCCGTGAGGATCCCGGCCGTCGCCTGCTGCTCGAGCCACTCGCGCGCGTACCGTTCGGCGATGTCAGCGCGCTCGCCGAGCTCCTGCGACGTCATCGGCCCTCCTTCGGCGAGTGCGCGGTACAGGCCGAGCCTCGCGCCCAGATGGATCGAGAAGATCTCGAAGTACCCGAGCACGGATCGGAACAGCTTCTCCGCGAAGGCGTCCCGCTCCGCCTCCGGCGCCGTCTCGTCCCTGGGCATGGATGAGGAGGGTACCGACTATCCGGGCGGCGGGCTCGGGAGCTGTCCCGGGCTGGTCGGACCGGGGAGCGGACCATGGTCCTGGCCCGCGAGCTGGAGCTGCCAGATCCCCGCAGCCACCAGGAGCGAGAGCAGGACGATCAGAACGATCAGCGTAGGGCGCCGCACCCGGCGAGGCTAGCCGCTCACCGCGCCGCGCGTCCGGCCGACTCGAGTGCTCGCTCCGTTCGCTCGCGCATGTC
>CBHFMJ010000122.1:0-7262 GCA_965994715.1 uncultured bacterium
CGCTACCGGCTGTTCGACATCGACATCGTCATCAACAAGGCGGTGTTGTTCGGGGCGCTCGCCGTGTTCATCGCGATCGTGTACGTCGCGATCGTCGCCGGCGTGGGGGCTCTGGTCGGGAGCCAGGCCAACCCGGTGTTGTCGGCCGCGGCCGCGGCCGTCGTCGCGCTCGCGTTCCAGCCGCTCCGGCGACGGGCGCAGCGTGTGGCCGACCGACTCGTCTACGGCAAGCGCGCGACACCCTACGAGGTGCTCTCCGAGTTCTCCGAGCGGGTCGGGCAGACGTACGCGAGCGAAGAGCTCCTTCCGAGGATGGCGCGGGCGCTGGGGGAGGGCACGGGCGCGGCTCGCGCAGACGTGTGGGTCCGCGTGGGCGAGGAGTTGCGGTCCGAGGCGATCTGGCCCGAGGACGCGGGCCCGCTGCCTGCTCGTCCGATCGCATCCAGCGAGGACACCGCCAACACGGTCTCGTCGCTGTTCGAGCCGGTCCGACACCGTGGCGAGCTCCTCGGCGCCCTGTCGATCGAGAAGCGGCCCGGGGAGTCCCTCGCGGCGACCGAGGAGAAGCTCGTCCGTGATCTGGCCGCGCAGGCGGGCCTCGTGATGCGGAACGCCGGCCTCACGGAGGATCTGCTGGACACGATCGAACAGCTCCGGACGTCGCGTCAGCGACTCGTCTCGGCGCAGGACGAGGAGCGCCGGCGGCTGGAGCGGAACCTCCACGACGGCGCGCAGCAGCAGCTCGTGGCGCTCGCCGTGAAGCTCCGGCTGGCCGAGCAGGTCGCCGAACGCGACCCCGCGAAGGTGAAGGAGCTGCTTGCCGGTCTCCAGTCCGACGCCGGCGACGCGCTCGAGAACCTCCGGGATCTCGCAAGGGGCATCTACCCACCGCTCCTCGCGGACAAGGGACTCGTGGCGGCGCTCGAGTCCCAGGCGCGGAAGTCGACGATCGCGATCGCGATCGAGGCCGACGGCGTCGGTCGCTATCCGCAGGAGGCGGAGGCCGCCGTCTACTTCTCCTGCCTCGAGGCTCTGCAGAACGTGGCCAAGTACGCCTCGGCTTCACGGGCCACGATCTCGCTCTCCGATGGGGACGGACGCCTCCGGTTCGCGGTGAAGGATGACGGCGTGGGCTTCGATCAGAGCGAGACGTCCTACGGCACCGGACTGCAGGGGATCGCGGATCGGCTCGCGGCGCTCGATGGCCTGGCGGAGGTCACGTCGGTTCCGGGAGGCGGCACGACGGTGTCCGGTTCCGTTCCCGTCTCGCGCCTCGCCTCCTAGAGGCGGTCGCGCGCGACCGGCGATGGCTCAACCGTGCTGGTCGGAGCCAGCTGCGTCGTCGACCGCCCCGCTCGAGCCGTTCTGGCCAACCACTGGATCCTCCACCTGTGGGGCCTGGTCGCCGGTCTCCTCGGGCGGTCCCCCGGGCGGTTCGTTGCCCTCTCCCTGGTTCCCCTGGTCGTTGCCACCCTTTCCGTGGTCCCCCTGGTCGTCGGGCGGGGGGTTGTCCTCCCCTTGGGTCCCGGGGTCGTCGGGCGGCGCGGGGTCCTCCCCCTCGATCCCCGGCTCCTCGGGCGGGCTGTCGAGCGATCCGTTGTCTTCTCCCTGGTTCCCTGGGTCCTCAGGTTTCCCGTCGGCAGCGGACCCCCTGGGGGTCGTCTCGCGATCCCTCGGGCAGCCCTGGCCCTGGACGGAGTCGGCTTCGTCGGCGGCGCGGTCGACGCCCCTCACCTCGGCTTCGCATCGATCCGGCTGCGCCGATCTCTCCGGTCCGCTCGGCGGCGTGACGATCGAGCCGGTCGAGACGGCCGAGCCGGCCGGGTCGGCCGGACGTTCCGACCGTGGAGCGGATGAAGGCCGGGGAGCGTTCTGCTTTCCACGGAACGTGTCCACGACACGGGGGACCGACGCGGCGATCGCGGTGAAGGCGGTGATCACCAGGAGCCACGTCGCGGTGGCGACGAGGACCTGGGCGACTCGCCCTCGCCTTCGCCAGGGCTGCGGGAGCGATGGCGGGGGTTCGGTCTCGACGGGCGCGTCCTTCGAGACCGCGTCCTCCGGCGCGGGCACGGGGGGCTCTGCTTCCGGCACCACGATCGTTTCGGCACGCTCGACCCGCGCTGCCGCCCTGCGCACGGCGTCGCCGAGGTCCTCGATGACCATGTGCGGCTCGACGCGTTCCTCCGCCAGCACCGCGGACACGCCGTCCGGCCACACGACGACCAGGGCGGCCCCGTCGATCTTCTGCCGGGCGTCCAGCGCGGCTGCGGCGGAGATCCCGCCATCGAGGACGAGCACGGATGGCCTGGCACCTCGCAGCACCCGCGAGAGCTCCTCATCGTTCGAGGCCATCCCGATCAGGTCGAACCCCTCGGCTTCGAGCACGAAGCGAAGCAGTCCGTCGGCGCGCTCCGCCTCGCCGAGGACGACCTGAACCCTTCGCTCGCGCTGCATCCCCTTGACCTCCGGTCTCGTCGCGCGATCGTACGCCGAGCGCGGCGCGAACTCTGCGGGTCAGATGGGCCACAGACGTCGGTCCTACGGCGCGTCGGTGAGAAGAGCACCGCCGGACGAGCCCAGAAGGGCTATCCCGCGTAGGGCACAGCGATCGACGGGCCAGGAGTTCGTTCGTTCGTGGGCGTCTCCGTCCTGTCGGCGACCCCAGGTACGGTGTGACGACGTGACCGACCCCCTCGGACTCCTCCGCCTGATCGCGGGCCCGGAGGCGACGTTCCGCGCCGGCCAGCGGGAGGCGATCGACGCCGTCGTCTCGGAACGCGGGCGGGTCCTGCTCGTGCAGCGGACCGGTTGGGGGAAGTCGGCCGTCTATTTCATCGCCACCCGGCTGCTCCGCGACGACGGCGCGGGTCCCACGATCCTCGTGTCGCCCTTGCTCGCGCTGATGCGCAACCAGATCCACATGGCGGAGCGAGCCGGCGTGCGCGCACACACGATCAACAGCGAGAACCGTGACGACTGGGACGCGGTCAGCGACGCGGTCGACCGCGACGACGTCGATCTCCTCTTGATCTCGCCCGAGCGTTTCAACAATCCGGCGTTCCGCGACGGGATCCTCCCCACGGTCGCGGCACGCTCGGGCCTGCTGGTGATCGACGAGGCGCACTGCATCAGCGATTGGGGCCACGACTTCCGCCCCGACTACCGCCGGCTCGTCCGCGTGCTCGAGCTCCTGCCGCGAGGCGTCCCGGTCCTTTGCACGACCGCCACGGCCAACGATCGCGTGATCGAGGACATCCACTCGCAGCTCGGCGCGGAGCTCGCCACCCTCCGCGGTCCCCTCGCGCGCGAGAGTCTCGCGCTGTCGATGCTCGACACGACGTCGCAGCCCGAGCGACTCGCGTGGCTCGCGGACGTCGTCCCCGGCCTGGAGGGGTCGGGCGTGATCTACGTGCTGACCGTCGCCGACACCACACGGGTAGCGTCGTTCCTCCGCACCCGGGGGATCGACGCCCATGCCTATAGCGGCGAGACGGAGTCGGAGCGACGTCTGGAGCTGGAGGAGGCGTTGATCCACAACGGCGTGAAGGCGCTGGTCGCGACGTCTGCGCTGGGGATGGGCTTCGACAAGCCCGACCTCGGCTTCGTGATCCACTACCAGTCGCCGTCCTCGCCGATCGCCTACTACCAGCAGGTCGGCCGCGCCGGGCGAGCCTTACCGCACGCGCCGGTGGTGCTCCTCCGCGGCACGGAGGACCGCGACATCCAGGACTACTTCATCAACTCGGCATTCCCGCCACGGACGCGGGCGGAGGAGGTGGTCTCGCTGCTCGAGGATCGGGCCGCGCCGGTGAGCGAGAACGAGATCCTCTCCGCGGTGAACGTCCGACCGATGCGGTTGAAGAACATGCTGAAGATCCTTGAGGTGGAGGGCGCCGTCGAACGCGCCGGCAGCAAGTGGCTCCGCACGCTCGCCCCGTGGCGATACGACGAGGACCGCGTGCGACGGGTCACCGATGCGCGGCTGGCGGAGCAGGCGGCCATGGACACCTACGGCCGCACGGACGAGTGCCTGATGGCGTTCCTCCTCCGGCAGCTGGACGATCCCGACCCCCGTCCGTGCGGCCGGTGCATGGTGTGCACGGGCGGGTCGCCCTCGATCGGGCTCGACGCCGCCCTGGTGGCGAAGGCGCGCGAACACCTCCGGTGGGCCGAGCTGCTGATCGAGCCCCGGCTCCAGTGGCCCAGCGGGATGGGCGAGCCGAAGGGGCGGATCCCGGACGAGCTCCGCCTCGAGACGGGGCGTTCGCTGAGCGTCCTCGACGACGGCGGCTGGGGTGGACTCGTGCGGCGTGGATCGACCGCAGAGGAATACGCCGAGGCGTTGGTCGAGGCCTCGGCCGAATCGATCGTCCGACGCTGGCGGCCCGACCCGTTCCCCGCGTGGGTCACCTGCATCCCGTCCACCACCCGGCCCGACCTGGTCCCCGGCTTCGCCCGCAGGCTGGCCGACACGATCGGCCTTCCGTTCCGGCCGCTGCTGGTCAAGACACGCGAGACGAAGCCCCAGAAGGAGCTCGAGAACTCCCAGCAGCAGTTCCGCAACGTGTGGGGAGCCCTCGGGGTGAGCGGGGAGCCCGTGTCCGGCGATCCCGTGCTCCTTGTGGACGACCTCTCGGACTCTCGGTGGACCCTCACCGTGGCCGGGGCCGTCCTCCGTGAGGCCGGATCCGGGCCAGTCACCCCGTTCGTGCTGGCGACTGCCGTCGGCGACTAGCTGGTCCTATGGTTGCTCCGATGGGTGCAGGTGCCCGATCCGAGGACGCGCTCGCGGCGCTCCTGCTGACGACCCGTCTGGGCGACGCGGACGAGGCGCCGCTCGCGCCCGGACGATTCTGGTCGCTGGTGGCCGCGGTCCCGGAGCCCTCCGAGCTCTTCGCGACCCCGGCGGGGGACATCGCTCGGCGCACCGGGCTCCCCGCGCACGAAGCGGCAGGCGTCGAGCGACTCCTCGCGGCGGGAACGAGCATGGCGTTCGCGCTCGAGCGTTCGGAGCGGAAGGGGTTCTTCGCCCTGACCCCGTTCGACACCGGCTACCCCCGGACGCTGCGCGATCGTCTCGGCGACCAGGCGCCACCGGTTCTGTTCACCGTGGGAGCGCGCGAGCTCCTGTCCGCCGAGTCGATCGGCGTCGTCGGCTCGCGCGCGGTCGGCGGCGAGGGCGAAGCGGTCGCCCGAGAGATCGGCGAGCGCGTGGTGCGCGAAGGCCTCGCCGTCGTCTCGGGCGGAGCGAAGGGCGTCGACCGGGCGGCGATGTCGGCCACCCACGAGGCGGGCGGGTGCGTGGTGGGGTACCTCGCCGAGTCACTGCTCCGGCGGGTGCGGGAGCCGAGCGCCCGCCGCGCCCTCGCCGACGGGACGACCTGCTTCGCGACCCCCTTCGATCCGTCCGCCGGGTTCTCGGCCGCCCATGCGATCGGCCGGAACAAGCTGATCTACGCGAGCGCGCGCGTGACGGTGGTCGTGGCGAGCGAGCTCGATCGCGGAGGCACCTGGGAAGGCGCCACCGAGGCACTCCGGCGCGGGTACGGACCTGTCGCCGTGTGGGTCGGTCCCGGAGCCGGACAGGGGAACGAGCGGCTCGCGGAACTCGGAGCCACACCGCTCGAGGAACTCTCGTCGCTGTTCCGTGCGCTGCCGAGCGCTGCGGTGACGCCGAGCGCGGCCGAGCAACTGCCCCTCGATCTGTAGCTCGCTCCATCCGGAGGCCGCATCCCGGTGCCCCGGTATCCTCGCCGGGTGATCGTCGACGAACCGATCCGGGGGTCGTTCGCCTATCTCGAGCGGCCCGGGTTGTTCGCCCTCCCGGGGGTCGATCAGCTGCAGCTGTTCATCGATCGGAAGCTGCCGGCGCCCCCGCTCACCCACCTCAGCGGGCTCGTGGTCGAGGAGGCCGGCACCGGCCCCTCGACGTGGTCCATCCCTGGGAGCCCGTGGTGGCGGACGGCCGCCGGTGTGTTCGGAGGCGGCACGCTCGCGTTCGTCGCGGATGCGGCCCTCGCCGGCGCGGTCTTCACCACGCTGACGGAAGGGATGGCGCTGCTCTCCTCCGACCTGTCGATGAACTTCCTCCAGTCGGCGTCGCCGTCGAGCGAACGTTTGATCGCACGCGGGACAGTGATCCACACGGGTCGGCGGCAGGGATTGTCGGAGGCGCGGGTCGAGGACGCGCGCGGTGCGTTGCTCGCCCACGCGACGTCGCGGTGCGTGCTCCAGCCGTTGCCATTCGAGGCGCCGGAGGCGCCCGACGCGCTCCCGATACTCGACCCTCCTGCTTTCGACACCCCCGACCCGCATCTCCGGCCGCCGGAGGGGGAGGTGCTCCCGCAGGCGACGTGGGACGAGTTCGGTGGGTTGGATCTCGTGCAGCTCTGGCACAAGGAGGAACGGGCGCCGGCGCCGGTCTGTGTCTATCTCGGGTTGCGGATCCACGACGTGACCGAGGGCGCCGTCACCATCACGATGCCCGCGTCCCTGTGGTTCTGCACGGGCTTCGGGACGTTCTATGGCGGGGCGCTGACGGCCTTCGCCGACGCGACGATCAACACGGCGGTGATGACGACGCTTCCCGCCGGCACCTCGTTCGGGACGCTCGATCTGAAGGTGAACTTCCTCCGGCCGGTCACGCCGGATGGCCGGGACCTGGTCGCGCGGGCGACCGTGGAGCAGCGAGGCCGGACGATCGCGGTGACGACCTGCCGCATCGACGATGCCGACGGGAAGCGGGTGGCCATGGCGACCGGGAGCGCGATGATCTCCCCCGATCGCCCCTGGGCCACCGTGGGCGACCTCGGGTAGTCACGCTTCGTTCCTTGCTCGTTCGGGTAGGGGAAAGATGACCCCGACACGAGGAGGGAGCGCACACATGCCGTCATCCGAGCGTGATCCACGCGAATGGCCCGGCAGCGACAGCAACGAGAACGAGACGGGAGGGTCGGATCCGAGCCGTGAGGCGGAGGAGCACGGTCTCGACGCATCCGATGCACCGGAGCCGTCTTGGCGGCCTGAGACGCCCGCGTGGGACCGGCCGGTGCCCCGTTCGAAGAGCACGCCATCCGGTGTGGGCGGACCGATGGATACGGCCACCCCTACCCCCACGCAGCCGACCGAGGCCGGCCCGGCGCCCCCCAGCAAGGGACCGACGGGCAGGAGCCTGACTCCGGGTCGCGGACCGACGGCCACGACGTCCACCGCCAAGGAGTCGACGGCTCGCAAGTCCACGAAGCGTGTGGCCGCCGGGA
>CBHFMJ010000123.1:0-7255 GCA_965994715.1 uncultured bacterium
CGAACAGGCACGATGGCCCGCACATCGCAAGCGTGGTGACGAGAGCGCCGGGGATCATGCGTGAACGCGTGTCGCGGGACGAGGGCGGGCGGTATCTGGAGATCGGGCTCACGGCCGCAGGACCCTACGACAGCGAAGAGCGGACTCGGCTGCTCGTGGCGCGTTCGTTCGCACCTGGTTCCTTCCGCGAGCCGCGGCCAGACGACATCGAGCTGGAGCGAGCGATCGCCACCGGTGAGGAGGCAGCGGCGATGGCGCAACGGCTCGGGCGCGTCGACCTGGAATCGGCCGCGCTGGATGGGATCACGTCCGCGCACCAATCGCTAGGACGGTGGATGCCGATGGAAGGCCCGGTCCGGCGACGCCTCGAGCTCGCTCCGAAGCTCACGGATCCGTACGAGGTCGGTGACATCCACGCGATGGCAGCGTGGTGGGCCCTCAGTTCCGGCCGATACCGGGAGTCGGAGGATCTGGCCGGTCGCGGATATTCGGCGGCGATGCCGGGGTCGCCCATCCAAGGCCTGTACTGCCTGGACTTCCGTGCGGCTGCGCGGTTCCGGCTCGGAGACTGGGACGGCGTGCTCGCGGACGTCTCGCTCGCTGAGGAGATCCTGGGTGACCGGAGCGAATCGCCGCCAGGCTTCGCCCCGATGCATCTCGCGATCGCCGCTTTCGTGCACGATGCGAGGGGCGACCGGGCGACCGCCAGCCGGTACCTCCGGCTGGTCCGCTGGCTCGAGCAGGCCGAGGATCGTCTGGATACCGTCCTCACTCTCTGGCAGGCGCGCGTGCTCGCGCGGCGCGGCAGGTTCGCGGACGCGCGAGCCCTGCTCCAGCGTCCGGAGGTGACCGAGGATCGGCGCGGACAGGACGAGATCCTCGAGGCCTGGTGCGAAGTGGTCTCCGAGGAGGGCGCCTGGGTCGAAGCCGCCGAGATCGTCGATCGGACGGCGCGCCACGCGGATTGGGCCGGCGAGCCTCCGCTCGCGCTCTTCGCCACGCGCCTCGAAGGTAGGGCTGCGGCTGCAGCAGGCGAACCGGATCGAGCCGCGGAGCTCTTGCGCCGGGCCGCCGACGGGTTCGCGGGGCTCGATGCAACGTGGGAGGCAGCCGTCACTCGCCTCGACCTGGCACATACCCTCCTGGGTGCGGACCGGAGCGCCGCACAGCTCCTCGCACGCGACGCTGTTCAGGTGTTCGATCGACTCGGGTCCGCGCGCGAGCTGACGATCGCTGGTGAGCTCCTCGCTCGACCGGGCTGATCGCCCCTAGGCGGGGCTGACACGATGATCGTCCGGCGCATGTTCGCTCGTCGACACGTAGTCGAGAACGCGAAGCGTCACGGTCCGGCGGACGCCGGGGATCGCTCGTATCGCGAACACCATGGAGCTGAGGGAGTCTTCGTCGTCGGCAGAGAGGCAAGCGAGGATGTCGAAATCTCCGACGATCACGTCGGCCTCGAGGTCGTCCAGAGGGACGTCGATCGCGTTGGCGATCTCGGGGAGGAGCTCGCTCGGATCAGCGACGCGAGCTTCGATCCGGACGAAGACGGTGTGTTCCCGGTAGTGACTCCTGCGAACCTTCGCGAACGTGAGCGACGTGGCGGAGTCGTCTCCAGGAGCGTTGAGTCGGTCGAAGAGCTGCTCGACGCCCATGAACGCGATGACCTTGATGATCTTGAAGGGACCCGTGACCGCCGCGACGTACCGAAGGCCCGGGGTCGGCATCACTCCTGCCTCCTTGATCTCCCGCACCATCCCGTAGCCAGCGTCGGGGTCGAACACGAAAACAGCGCGGTCAGAGTTGTCGTTGGACATGGTCCCCTCCCGTTCGAAGGCCATAAGTTGACACCCCTTCGGCGGAGAAGGCAAACCGGCGAACGATGCGCGGCAGGGGTTGAGGGCCGCCGGCTCCGCACGCGCTAAGGACACGGCCGGCTGGGCATTGAACCCGCCTGCGCGGCAGCGAGCTCGCCGAGGTGCCTTCGATCGGTGGCGGAGTTCTCAACATCAGGCTGCAGGGGGTAGGGAGCGAATCGGCGAGCTGGTTGGCTCGAGCTTGCTGGGGCCGGGCCTTCACAGGTCCGACACCACTCGGGCGTGAGCTATCCGCGAGCGATATCGACGTGAAGCGAGTCGAAGGGGGTGGCGCGATGCCGAAGAAGTACCGCGTCGAGATGACTCTCCTCGTCGACGCGACCAACGTGGTGGTGGATACGGACGAGCACACTGAGAATTGCGAGGACGACACACAAAGGCAAAGCAGCAGTTCACGAGGAAGGTGAAAGCGGCTCGAGACACCGCCAAGGGATCGGGTCAGACGCGTGTAGCTCGGGACAAGCCGAAACACTCGAATGGGGGGAAGACCCAGTCTCCGAACACGAAGCGGCGCGCCCCGTTAGGGGCGCGCCGCCCCGCCCAAACCGGTGGTCTCTAGTCGTCGTCCGTGAGCCGGTCGCGGACCGCGTCCACGCCTTCGCCGACCTTGTCCTTGGCGTCCTCGGCCGCGCCCTTCACGTCGCCGCTCGCCCGATCGAGCTTCCCTTCACGCTCCAGCCGCTCGTTGTCGGTCAGATCGCCGACGGCTTCTTTCGCGTGACCCTTGGCCTTATCCATGTTCTCGCCCAAGCTGTCCACCTCCCGATACGTTGCCCGGATGCTTCCTCGAAGCTCAGGTACCCGAGGCGGAGGCCGCGGAAACCGGCGGAGCGAGGTCGAACCACACGCGGGTCGTGTCACCGTGCTCGACTCCCCAACGCGCGGCGAGATGATCGAGGAGCCACAGCCCCCATCCGCCGTCCTCCTGACGCGGACGGGCCTGGGGCTCGAACCCGGGCCCGGGATCGATCACGTCGACGTGCAGCATCGCCCTCGATCCCCGGACACGGACCTCGATGGCGTCGGCGGCACCGAGACCCGCATGCCGGACACTGTTGGAGACGACCTCACTCACGAGCAGTGCCGCGTTGTCCACGACCGGGTCGTCCAGCGATACGCGGAGTGGTTCGAGGGCCCGGCGAGCCTCGGCGGGCGAGCGCGCATCGGATGGAAGCCGGAAACTCATGTCAAGGAGCACGTCAGATACCTACCCAAGACCGTTCCTACCGCAAACGCGGTACGCGGCCGGCCGGCGGCCTTTGCCAGCCTCCTCAACCCGTGGGCGGGGGCGGTGAGGGATCGGGTTGAGGGGGAGGAACCGGCTGTGGTTGTGGGTCGGGCTGTGGCTGGGGAACCGGCTGAGGCGGGACCGGTGGTCCCGGTTCCGGCGGCTGCGGAGGCTGCGGCTCGGGCTCCGGCTCCCGGCGAACGTCTCGGATCGGATCGATCATGGGGCGACCTTCCCTTCTCGTGTCCTCACTCCGTTCCTGGCATCGACTGGCTCCTGTCTGGCGGCGTTCCGTCAGCGGCGACGGTCGAGGAGTCGCTCGAGCTGCGCCTTCGACATCTTCGAGCGACCGTCGATCCCACGATCCTTCGCTTCCTCGTACAGCTGTCGGTAGGTCCTGCCGCCCGGTCCGGAGTGGGAACGCAAACCCCCCCGCCGACCCGAGGAAAGGTCGTCCACCGACGCCCGACTCGCGGTCCGCGCTTCGCCGGACCTCGCGCGTTCCTTGTTGACGGTCCGCGCGGCGATCTCCTCCGCCGTGTCCTCCGACCGACCTTGCTTCCGCAACCCTTCCTTGATGTGTTCGTACTGACGCTCGCGCTTCTCGCTCCACGCCTGCTGCGGCATGTCGACCTCCCGCCCTTTCGACTTGTTTCGACCGTACCCGGCCGGTGAGGGGCGCACACGTTGAGCGAGATGCGTTTGGCCGGGATGGTTCTCGGGTATCTCGCCCGCCAGAACGACGACACCGGTGAGGAGGTAGCCGATGCAACTGTCCGTCGAGCTCGACCCGACGTCCGTGCGGACGGAAACACCGCAAGACGGGCCTCCGGTGCCCCGCTTCGACGAGGGCCGGGTGTGCGAAGTTGCCGACTGCCGGACCGTCCTCTCCGTCTACAACGACGGCGAGCGATGCTGGTCGCATCGACCGATGGAGCGCGTCACGCCGCTCCGGAACCACCGCAGGTAGCTCTCGGCTCGTCCAGACGAGAACCTTCCCCGGAACGACCGGACCCGCCACACGCTTTCCTCTGGGGTTGCCGGAACCCCTACCATGTCCGTCATGGAACATCGGGCGACGTTCGAGCTTGCCCCCGAAGCCGCCTCGGAAGCACGCGCCGTGGTGAACGCCGAGCTCGGGCCGGCCGTCTCGACGAAGGTCCTCCAGGACGCCACGCTCCTGGTGAGTGAGCTCGTCACCAACGCCGTCCGGCACGCGCCCCGCGAGGGCATCCCGAAGATCGAGCTCCGGCTCAAGGTGGATCCGGCACGCGTCCGTGTGGTGGTCTCGGATCCCGGCACGGGGTTCGTCGCGGAGCCCAAGCTGCCCACGGCTTCGGAGAGCTCGGGCTGGGGCCTCTATCTGGTGGACCGGCTCGCGGACCGATGGGGGATCATCACGAGGGATCGCAGCGCAGTGTGGTTCGAGATCGACGTGGGTGCGTGATGTCGATGGACCCGACCGAACGGTGGGAGGAGCGGCGGTCGGTCCGGAAGCCGCGCTCGCCCGGACCGCTCGCTCCGTGGATCTGGAACCCACGATGGATCCCGGGGTTCGTCCTCGCGCAGGTGGCGGTCCTCCTCGTGTTCGCGGAGAAGAGTCCGGGGACCTTCGAAGGGGTCCCGGGAGGCTTCGGCGCGCTCCTGTCGGTGGCGACCGCGATCGTCTGCGGCCCGATCGCGGGGGCGCTCGTCAGTCTCGTCGGCGGCCTCGTGTTCGTGCCGCTCGTCACGGATTTCGAGCAAGGGTCCCAGTTCTCCGTCTTCCTCTGGCTCATCGCGTCGGTCGGCTCGGGCGTGATGGCCGGGAGGCTCCGGCAAGCGAACGGTGACCGCACCTCCGCGACCGCGCGCGAACGCCTCGCCGGCAACCGGCTCCATCGCCTCCAGGCGGTCACGGAGGTGCTGGCGCGCGCGACGACCCCGGAGGACGTCGCGAACGCGACGGTCAGCGCGGCGATCGAGGCGCTCGGGGCCGATATCGGTGGACTGACGATCCGCGCCGCTGACGATCCGGGGGTCCTTCGGGTTCTCGTCGGCTCCGCCCTGGACGGGCCCGCCGACACGGGCTGGAAGCGGCACCCGACCGACCGACCCGCGCCCGGTCCCGAGATCGTGCGGACAGGCCGACCGATCTTCATCGAGACCCGCGACGAGCTCCTGGCTCGATTCCCCATCGTTCGGAGGATCGAACGCGGAGCCGCACGGTACGGCGGCTTCGCAGGGGTGCCGGTGGCGTTGGGGACGGAGATCTTGGGAGCGCTCAGCCTCGGCTTCCATCGCGACCACATGGTCCCGCCGGAGGAACGTGGTCTCCTCCTCTCGATCGCCCACC
The DNA here is from genome assembly GCA_965994715.1 of uncultured bacterium. Lineage (GTDB taxonomy): Bacteria > Actinomycetota > UBA4738 > UBA4738 > HRBIN12 > JAJNBA01. Next base: position 5,441 of record CBHFMJ010000123.1, read on the forward strand.
AAGCAGCGATCGCGCTCGACCGCCTCCGGTCGAGCGATGACGAGCGACGCGCCCGGGCGACCGCCGAGCACGCGGAGGATCGGCTGAGGAAACTGCAGGCCGTGAGCGATGCCGCGAATGCGGCCAGCGGCCTCGACGAGCTCGTCGAGCGGGTCCTTCCCGTGGTCCGGGACGCGGTGCTCGCCGACGGCACGTCCTTCCTCTTGTTGTCGGACGACGGCCGCGACCTCCGGCTCAAGGGGCGGGTCGGGGTTGCGGAGGAAGCGAGCGAAGTCGTCGCGATCCCGCTGGGTGCCGGCGCGTCCGGCCGAATCGCCGCGACCGGCAGACCACTCGTGATCAGCGAGATGACGCCCCAAGACGTGATCAGTCCGGCGCTGCGCGGGCGACGTTCCTACGTCGGGGTCCCCGTGCGGGTGGGCGGCCGCGTGGTCGGTGTCCTGCACGCCTCGTCCGCGACGCCGGGCGCGTTCCACGATGACGACGCCGACTTCCTCCAGAGCATCGCGGATTCGCTCGCGGCCACCATCGATCGAACCCGGCTGTTCGACCAGCGAGACCGCATGGCGACGGCCCTCGAGCGAGCGCTCATCCCGATGTCGCTGCCACACGTGCCGGGATTCGAGATCGCCACGATGTACCGGCCCTCGCGGTTCGGCGACGAGGTGGGCGGCGACTTCTACGACGTGTTCGGCGACGGGAAGGTCTGGTACCTCGCGATCGGCGACGTGTGCGGCAAAGGCCCGGAGGCCGCCGCCATCATGGGGATGACCCGGGTCGCCCTCAGGAGCCTCGCGCGCGAGGACGACACGCGGCCCCTTCCCGAGGTGCTGGGGCTCCTCAACGGCTTCCTGCTCGAGAGCGAGCTGATGGGGGATCGCTTCTGCACCGTGTGCGTCGTCCGCCTCACGTTCTCCGACGAGGGGACCGCCGTGACCGCGTGTCTGGGTGGTCATCCCCCGCCCCTCGTGGTTCGTGCCGACGGGTCGCTCGAGGCCGTGGGGAGACCCGGTTCGCTCCTCGGACTGTTCGAGGACATCTCGCTCCACGAGATGTACGCGGAGTTGGGCCGAGGTGACGCGATCGCGCTCTTCACCGACGGGCTCACGGAGCTCTCCGTCGAGCATCCCGATGAGGGAGAGGCCATGCTCCGGTCGGCGCTCGTCGCCGCTGCCGGTGAGGATGCGGCCGGGATCATCAAGACCGTGGAACGCACCCTGCTCGATCCACGGGGCGAGCTCCGCGACGACGCCGCGCTCGTCGTGGCGAAGCGCCTGTAGCGCGAGGGTAGCCCTGGCCAGGAGTGGGTACAGGTCCTCTATCGGCGACCCCGAGGAGGGATCTGGATATGAGACAACCAGCGACGATCCAGGAAGCGAAGTCCATGGTCAAGGAGCGTTTCCTCGACCGGCGGATCGAGAAGCTCTCGAAGGAGAACGACAAGCTGCGAGAGGCGGTGGGCGAGCTCCGACACGACCTCGATGACGCGCAGGATCGCTCGAAGGAGACGCTCGCGGCGCTCTCGAAGAAGACCCGCCGGCCCGGCCGTATGAAGTGGTTGGTGCTCGCGGGCGGCGCGTACGTCCTCGGCGCGAAGGCGGGCCGCGGTCGCTACGAGCAGCTCAAGGAGTGGGCGCGTTCGCTCACTCCCGAGAACGGCAACGGGACGACCACCACCCAGGTGAGCACCGGTCCCGACCTGCCCAGCAAGGCCTGACCGAGACGTCCGGTCGAACGAGGGAGAGGCGCGAAGCTCGCGCCTCTCCCTCGCGGTTGCACGGTCATCGCAGCGGGAACGATTGGGCACATCATGGG
>CBHFMJ010000124.1:0-7192 GCA_965994715.1 uncultured bacterium
GCGTCATTGGTGTCCGTTGGCCCCCCCCCCGGTGGCCCGGGCACGGGGCTACCGGCGCCTGTCCCCCATCGACGGTCGTGATCGCGGTCGGCCTGGCGTTGCTGATCAGTTACCTCCTGATCGCGTTCGCGTTGCGCAACTCGCCGCGCGACTCCGAGGCGATCGACGCTCTGAGTCTCGCGCGGAGGGCCGCGACGGGGAGGCTGCGCCCCGTGCCGGCGGACACGATGGTGGTGATCCTCCACCCCGACGGATCGACCGAGACCCGCGGAGCGGATCTCGGTGAGCTGCCACGCCTGCGCGTGGAGGCTCCGCGCTGGGGGGTGCTCGGGGCGAACGTCTTCGCGACCGTGCCTACCGCCGACGGTGGGTCGGTGACCGCGCTCACGCCGTCCCCCTCGCGAGGCTTCCTCGGCCGTCTCTCGGCGACGACCGGCTTCCTGCAGAGCGTCTGGTGGCAGTTCCTCCTCGTGGGCGTCGTGGCGGCGAGCGTGTCCCTCGTCGTGGCGCGGCTGATGGCGCGAGGCATGACCCAGCCGCTGCGGGACATGGCTGCAGCGGCCCGGCGGATGGAGACGGGCGACTACTCCGCGCGCGTGCACACACGGAGTCGGGACGAGGTCGGGAAGCTCGCCACGGCATTCGATCGTATGCGCGGCGAGCTGGAGCTCCTGGAGCAGAGCCGCCGAGACCTCGTGGCCAACGTGTCGCACGAGCTGAAGACGCCGATCACCGCGATCCGGGCTCACCTCGAGAACCTCCTCGACGGTGTGGAGCAGCCGGAGCCGGCCACGCTCGGCGTGATGCTCTCGCAGGTCGAGCGGCTGGGGCGTCTCGTCGATCAGCTGCTGGATCTCTCGCGGCTGGAGTCCGGCGAGGTCCCGCTCCGGATCGAGCAGCTGCCTCTCCAGCCCCTCGTCGCGGATCTGATCTCCGAGATCGACGTCGCGCTGCCGGGACGGGGCGTCGATGTGCACAACGACGTTCCGTTCGATCTCCCCGCGCTCTCGGCCGACCGCGAGCGCGTGCCTCAGGTCCTGTTCAACCTGGTCGACAACGCAGTTCGATACACGCCGGACGGAGGGAGCGTCACCGTCTCCGCCCGCCGCCGGAACGGCTCCGTCGAGGTCGCCGTCTCGGATACGGGGACCGGTATCCCTGCCGAACACCTCCCGCGGCTCTTCGAGCGCTTCTACCGGGCCGACCCCGCCCGGGGACGCGGGGAAGGCGGAACCGGGATCGGGCTCGCGATCGCGCGATCCGTCGTCGAGGCGCACGGCGGGCAGATCAAGGCGGAGAGCCGGCCCGGACAGGGCAGCATCTTCACGTTCGACCTCCCGGCCGCGGACGGGAGCGACCGTTGAATACCGTGACCACGAGCCTCACGGTCACGCCGCCCGAGCGGTACGCGTTCCTCGACCTCACCGACGACCTCCGCCGTGCGGTCAAGGATGCGGGCATCACGGAGGGTCTCGTCGTCGCGTTCTGCGCGCACACCACCTGCGCCCTGCTCATCAACGAGTGGGAGGATGGCGCGCTCGACGACTTCCGCCGTCACTTGACCGAGCTGGTCCCGCACGAGGGCGCGTATTACCGGCACGACGACTTCGAGCTCCGGACGCAGAACCTCCATCCCGACGAGCGCAAGAACGGTCACGCGCACGTGAAGGCGATGCTCCTGTCGGCCACCTCGCATGCGATCCCCGTCGCCGACGGCGAGCCGTCCCTCGGCACATGGCAGCGGCTGCTCTTCTTCGAGATGGACGAGCCGAAGGAGCGCACGATCACCCTGCAGGTCTTCGGGAGCTGAGAGACTCGTGGTGATGATCCAACGTCGCTCGACGCGCCAGCTCATGGTGGGCACCGTCGCCGTGGGAGGCGACGCGCCGATCTCCGTGCAGTCGATGACCACCACGAAGACCGCGGATATCAACGCGACACTGCAACAGATCGCCTCGCTCGTCGCCGCCGGCGTGGACATCGTCCGGGTGGCGGTGCCTCACTGGGAGGACGCGAAGGCCCTGGAGGCGATCGCGGCGAAGTCCACGGTGCCGGTGATCGCCGACATCCACTTCCAGTGGAAGTACGCGATCGCGGCCCTCGAAGCAGGGATCCAAGGGCTCCGCATCAACCCGGGGAACATCAAGTACCAGGACAAGGTGCGCGTGATCGCGCGCGAGGCGAAGGCGCGCGGTGTCCCGATCAGGATCGGCGTGAACGCCGGATCGCTCGAGAAGGACCTGCTGGCTCGCTACGGCGCGCCCACACCCGAGGCCCTCGTCGAGTCGGCGCTCGGGGAAGCGCGCATCCTCGAGGACGAGGAGTTCTTCGACATCAAGATCTCGGTGAAGCACTCGAACCCGATGGTGATGATCGAGGCCTACCGGCAGCTGGCGGAGAAATGCGACTACCCGCTGCACCTCGGCGTCACCGAGGCCGGCCCGATGCCGATGGGCGGTGTCAAGAGCGCCGTCGGGATCGGGACGCTCCTCGCCGAGGGGATCGGCGACACGATCCGCGTCTCGCTGACCGACGATCCGGTGGAGGAGGTCAAGGTCGGCACGGGGATCCTGCAGTCGCTTGGCCTGCGGAAGCGCGGCCTCGATCTCGTCGCGTGCCCCTCCTGCGGACGGGCGGAGGTGGATGTGCTGGGGCTCACGAAGCAGGTGCACGAGGCCTTGGAGCGCGAGGGGCTGAAGGTGCCGATCCGCGTCGCGGTGATGGGGTGCGTCGTGAACGGCCCCGGCGAGGCGCGCGAGGCGGACCTCGGGATCGCCGCGGGCAAAGGCCAAGGGTTCCTCGTCGTCAAAGGCGAGGTCGTCGACAAGATCCCCGAGACCGACTTCGTCACGCGCTTGGTGGCGGAGGCGAAGAAGATCGCCGCCACCACACCCGTCGACTCCGGCTGAGCTCGGCTCAACGCGACCGTCGCAGCGACCGATACCCGTGAGATGAAGCGCATCCTCGGACGATCGATCGCCGCCGCGGCGCTCGTCCTCTCGGCGGTGCCGTCGATGCCGGCCGGCGCGGCCGACGTCCCGGGCACCACGTGCTCGGTCTTCCCTCCGGACAACGCGTGGAACATGGACATCCGGAAGCTGCCCCGCCATCCCAAGAGCGGCACCTGGAAGCGTGCGACGGACGCCGGCTCGACCTGGCTGCATCCCGACTTCGGTCCTCCCTCGTACGGGATCCCCTTCGACGTCGTGCCGCCGTCGCATCCGAAGGTCTCGGTCGACTTCCACTACGACGACGAGAGCGATCCCGGCCCCTATCCGTTCGGCGGCGACGTGCAGATCGAGGGTGGTTCCGACCGCCACGCGATCATGATCGACGAGGGCACGTGCCTGCTCTACGAGCTGTTCGGCGTTCACCGCAACGGCGGGCATCCCACCGCGGGCAGCGGTGCGATCTTCGACCTCGCGTCGAACGCGCTCCGGCCGGCGGGATGGACGAGCGCCGACGCCGCCGGCCTCCCGATCTTCCCCGGCCTGGTCCGCTACGACGAGGTGTTCGGACCTGACCCCGGGATCCATCACGCGCTGCGGTTCACCGTGTCCTGCACCCGTCGCGCCTACGTCTGGCCCGCTCGGCACCAGGCCGGTGTCGCGGACCGGGACTGCCCGCCGATGGGAGCGCGGTTCCTGCTCAAGGGTGGCTACGACATCACCGGCTACTCATCGAAGGCGCAGATCGTGCTGCGAGCGATGAAGCGCTACGGGATGATCGTCGCCGACAACGGGAGCGACTGGTACTTCCAGGGAGCGGTCGATCCGCGGTGGACGAACGGGTTCGTCGATCAGCTCAAGCGTGTGCCCGCCGGCGCGTTCGTTGCCGTCGACGCGTCCGCCTGCAAGGCGGCTCCCAACTCCGCGGCGTTCGCCTACGGCCCCGGATGCCCGGCTCCGTAGTCAGCTCGCCAGACTCAGGAAGTTCTCCACGATCCTCGGTCCCTCCGGCGTGAGGATCGACTCGGGGTGGAACTGGACGCCGAACCGGGGCAGTTGGCGATGCTCGGTTGCCATCACGAGCCCGTCCTCGGTCCAGGCCGTGAGCTCGAGGTCGGCGGGCAGGTCGTCCCGGAGCACGACGAGGGAGTGGTACCGGCCCGCTTCGAACGGGCTCGGGACACCGTCGAGGATCCCCTGTCCCTTGTGATGGACGAGGGACGCCTTCCCGTGGAACGGCGTGGTGCGATCCACGGTCCCACCGCTCGCGATGCCCAGCGCCTGGTGCCCGAGGCACACGCCGAGGACGGGGATCCGCTCAGGAAGCAGTCGGAGGAGATCCGGAAAGGAGCCCGCGTCGCGTGGGTGACCGGGGCCGGGGGAGAGCACGACGGCTTCCGGTTCGCGGGCCACGAGGTCGGCGGCCGGCGCTTCGTCCGACTTCACGACCTCTGTCGGGTGCCCGAGTCCTTCGATCAACTGGACGAGGTTGTAGGTGAAGCTGTCGTAGTGATCGACGACGAGGATCATGACGAGATCGGCACCTCTTCGTCCGATGGCTTCCGGGCGATCACCCAGTGGAACGTCGCCGGTCCCTCTCCTTCCTCGAGCTCGGTCACGGTGTCGGCGAACTCGATAGAGAACCCGACCTCCTCGAGCAGCGACCCGGTCCGATGGACGGGCAGACTCGAGAAGTACATGTCCGCCTTCCCCAACCATGCCGGCTCCACCTCGCCCGGGTTGTCCGACGTGCCGAACGAGCCGAACAGCCTGCCTCGGGGTCGAAGCCAGGACCTGATGCGACGGAACAACAGCTCCATCCGATCCTGTGGGATGTGGTTGAAGGCGTAGAAGCTCACCACGGCGTCGAAGCTCGCCGGGGGGAACGCGGCGTCCAGGACGTCGCCGTGAAGGAACCGTCCCGCCGGCGCGGCCACTCGGGCGTGTGTGAGCTGGACGTCCGAGAGGTCGATCCCCACGTATCGCCGCCCCTCGGCGAGCGCCGCAGCATCCGTGCCGGGCCCGCAGCCGATCTCCAGTACGTCGGCACCCTCGGCAACCTCCTCCAGGATCCTGGCGAGGAACGTCGATCGGTAGCCGCCTCGCGTGTGCTCCACCCACCGTCGGTAGGTGTCGTCGAGGTCGTCGTATCCTTGCCGGACGATGCGCGTCGGATCCATGGTCCTCACCGAGTCTGTCCCAGCTCCGGTCCGAGCGTACCGATGGCAGGAAGGAGCGCCTCCGCCTTGTCCTTCGTCTCACGGAGCTCGGCTTGGGGGTCGGAGTCCACGACCACGCCGGCGCCCGACTGCACGTGTACGCGTTCGTCCATCACGACCGCGGTCCTGATCGTGATGCAGAAGTCGAGGTCACCCGCGAACGTGAGGTAGCCGACCGCTCCGGCGTAGGGGCCCCTCGCGGTCGGTTCGTTGTCTGCGATCAGCTCCATCGCTCTCCGCTTCGGCGCGCCGGTGACCGTCCCGGCCGGGAACGTCGCGGCGAGCGCGTCGAGCGGGTGCCGATCTTCGCGGAGCTCACCCTCGACGGTGGACACGATGTGCATCACCTTCGAGAAGCGCTCGACCTGCATCAGCTCGGTCGGTCCGACGCTGCCCGGCACACACACGCGCCCGAGATCGTTGCGGGCGAGGTCGACGAGCATCGCGTGCTCCGCCTGTTCCTTGGGATCGGCCAACAGCTCGTGCTCGAGGAGACGGTCGCGGACGTCGGTCTGCCCCCGCGGTCGCGTGCCCGCGATCGGACGCGTGAACACACGTCGTCCCTCGACCCGAACGAGCGGTTCCGGTGATGAGCCGGCGAGCTCCATCTTGATCTCCGGCCCGATCTCTGGGCCGAGCATCCGGAGGAAGAACATGTAGGGCGCCGGGTTCGTGACTCGCAACCGGCGGTAGATCGGGAATCCCCCGGCAGCGGCGTCGAAGGAGACCCGCCGCGACGGAACGCCCTGATAGATGTCCCCTGCCCGGATGTGCTCTTGGAAGGCAGCGACGATCCGCCGGTAGTCCTCGTCCGACATGTTCGGGTCGCCGGTCCCTGTGGCGTCGGGGCCGTCCACCGCGGCGAGCGGGGGCGGCGTGGCCTCCGCGATCCGCCCAGCGAGCTCCACGAGGGCCGCGACGCCCCCGCGGTAATCGCCCCGCGGGACGTGTGCCACGAGGATGAGGCGCTGCCGCCAGTGGTCGAACACCACAGCCCGGTCGATCACCAGCAGGCCGACCGGCGGGCACGGCGCCTCGGTCGGATGTGGCACCGGGTGCCCATCGAGCAGCGTGGCCGCCTCGTAGGCGAGGTAGCCCATCAGCCCGCCGGTGAGCGGGGGGAGATCAGGGAGACGAGGGCCGCGGACCGCGTCCGCCGCCGCGACCAGGGCGTCGCGCGGCGAACCCGAGCGCAGGGGTTGGAGGGGCACCTCTCGTACGGCGTCGTTGATATGCAGGCCGTCGGCGTCCAGAACGACCGTCGCGGCCGGGTCGCCGGCGACGAAGGAGTATCGTCCCCACCGCTCCGACCGCTCCACCGACTCCAGCAGGATGCCGGATCCGTCGCCGGCCACCGTGGGGAACAGGCCGACCGGTGTCGAGACGTCGGCGAGGAGCTCCGCCCAGACGGGCACCATCTCCCAGTCGCGCGCGAACGCGTCGAACGTGGCTCGGTCCGGCCGGATCTGGAGGTTCGGTCTCAGTGTTCGCTCCTCATCGTGCCTGGGGACGGACGAACCCCGGGTGGGATGCCCGGGGCTCGTCGCGATCGGTCGAGGGGAACTAGCGCGGCGGTCCCGGGGCCCGAGGGCGCCACAACCCCTTCGAGCCGCTCGGCCACGTCCAGGCGCCCCGAGCCCTCGACATCGTGGACGCGATGGTCCCACCCGGATTCCCCATCAGTCAACGGAGCCTGCTACGTTGAGCCGCTCATGCGGCGGGAGGGCGTCGCACACGATCAGGAGGGATGTCCCGATGCGTCGTCGCCTCGTCTGGGGGCTCACCGCACTCGCCACCGCGCTCGCGTTCCCGGTCCCCGCATCGTCCAGGGCTCCCGCCGACGGTGCACCGAAGATCCACTTCGCCGGGATCGATCGGTCGGTGGCGCCCGAGTCCGGACCGATCCAGATCCCGCGGCTCGTGCGGCCGGGGAGCGATCGACGACTCGACGGCGATGGCGGTGGCGGCGCGGCGCCGCCGGCCCCGGCGCCGCGGGCGCCCCACGGCGCCGGGCCCGCGGTGGGC
>CBHFMJ010000125.1:0-7180 GCA_965994715.1 uncultured bacterium
CCCCCAGCATTGGTAGGAATCGTCCGTCGAGCCGGAGTCCTCCGGGTTGCCGTCGCCATCATCGGACCACGATCCGAAGACGCCCATGATCGAGTAGTTCGCGCCGACATCGAGCTGGGCTGCCTTGGCCTTCAGCACCACGTCGATCACGACCTTCTTCTCGAACTTGTTGTTGTCGTTCTTGTTCGTCGGCGTCGCGAACGCCTTCCACAAGACGCCGCCGATGTCCGCGAAGTTGAGCCCGCTCGCCGAGCAGTCCATGCCCATCGCGGTCACCAGGTTGCTCTCCACGGCCATCGGCGTCGGTCCTCCGTAGGTCCTCGTGACGCCCCACGTCGCCTTCGGGACGGCGATGTCCGTGTTGTCCGCGGCGAGACCCACGGCTCCCACACCGACGATGACGAACATACGGGTGCCGCCCGCGTCGCCCGCCGCCGGGCGCACCACGAATCGCGCTTTCGTGGACTGCCCAGGGATGACCGTGTAGTCCAACACCCCGAAGCTCTGGAGCGCCCAACAGGAACTCAGGACGAACGTGAGCGCGAGCGCGCCCACGGCGATGCCGAGCTTCTTGCGCATGTAGCTTCCCCCTCCAGACCCGTTCTCATGGCCCCACCCCCGGGTCCCGGAGGGTGCATCCTCGCATCCGTCGTACCGGGGCGCAAAACGTGAGGCGGGCCCCATGGGACCCGCCTCCGTTCGTGCGTCGTTCGGTGAGGAACTCAGTGCATGTGGCCGTGGCCGGCCGCCGTCTCCTCTTCCTCCTCGGGCTTCTCGACGACGGCGCTCTCGGTCGTCAGCACGAGGGCCGCGATCGAGGCGGCGTTCTGCAGGGCAGAACGCGTCACCTTCGTCGGGTCCACGATGCCGACCTTGAGCATGTCGGTCCACTCACCGGTGGCGGCGTCGAAGCCACGTGCGTCGCTCTCTTCACGGATGTGCGCGACGATGACGGAGCCTTCGAAGCCCGCGTTCTGGGCGATCCGACGAGCGGGCTCCTGGAGCGACTCCCGCACGATGTGCGCCCCGGTGGCCTCGTCGCCCTCGAGATCGAGCTTGTCGAGCGCGGACTCCGCACGGATCAACGTGACGCCGCCGCCGGGAACGACTCCCTCCTCGACCGCCGCACGGGTGGCCGAGACCGCGTCCTCGATCCGGTGCTTCTTCTCCTTGAGCTCCACCTCGGTGGCCGCGCCGACCTTGACGACGGCGACGCCGCCCGCGAGCTTCGCGAGCCGCTCCTGGAGCTTCTCCCGGTCCCAGTCCGAGTCGGTCTTCTCGATCTCGGCCTTGATCTGGTTGATCCGGCCCTGCACGTCCTCCTTCGAGCCCGCGCCCTCGACGATCGTGGTGGTGTCCTTCGCCACCACGACCTTGCGGGCCTGGCCGAGCAGGTCGAGCGTGACGTTCTCGAGCTTCAGTCCGACCTCCTCGGAGATCACCTGACCACCCGTGAGGATCGCCATGTCCTGGAGCATCGCCTTGCGACGGTCGCCGAACCCGGGGGCCTTGATGGCGACCGAGGAGAACGTCCCGCGGATCTTGTTCACGACGATCGTCGCGAGCGCCTCACCCTCCAGGTCCTCGGCCACGACGATCAGCGACTTGCCGGCCTGCATGACCTTCTCGAGGACGGGGACGAGTTCCTGCACGCTCGAGATCTTCTTGTTCGCGAACAGGATGTACGGGTCCTCGAGGACGGCCTCCTGGCGATCGGGGTCGGTGATGAAGTACGGAGAGATGTAGCCCTTGTCGAACTGCATCCCCTCCGTGAACTCGAGCTCGATCCCGAACGTGTTGGACTCCTCGACGGTGATGACGCCGTCCTTCCCGACCTTGTCCATCGCCTCGGCGATCGTCTGGCCGATCGCGGGGTCCGCCGCCGAGATCGACGCGACGTTGGCGACGTCGTCCTTCGTCTCCACGTCGCTCGCCTGCGCCTTGATCGCTTCGACGGCGGCATCGACCGCTCTCTCGATGCCCCGTTTGAGCGCCATCGGATTCGCGCCGGCGGCCACGTTCTTCAGCCCGGCCTTCACCATCGCCCGGGCGAGCACCGTCGCCGTCGTCGTGCCGTCACCGGCGACGTCGTTGGTCTTGGTGGCGACCTCCTTGGTCAGCTGGGCGCCCATGTTCTCCCACGGGTCGTCGAGCTCGATCTCCTTGGCGATCGTCACGCCGTCGTTGGTGATCGTGGGTGCGCCCCACTTCTTGTCGAGCACCACGTTCTGCCCCTTGGGGCCGAGCGTGATCGCGACCGCGTCGGCGAGCTTGTCGACGCCGGCCTCGAGGCCGCGCCGCGCCTCCTCACCGAACTTCAGCAGCTTCGAGGCCACTGGTGTCCTCCCTTTCTCTTGGCTCTTCCTCTCGGAGATGCGATCGGGTCCGTCTCGTGGACCCGCCGCAGATCAGGTGGTTACTTCCCGACGACCGCGAGGACGTCGCGAGCCGAGAGGATCTGGAACTCGGTACCGTCGGCGTCCTTCCACTCCGTGCCGCCGTACTTCGAGTAGATCACCATGTCCCCGACGGCCACGTCGACCGGGACGCGGGCATCCCCGTCCTCGTTGAACTTCCCGGGGCCCACAGCGACGACGGTGCCAACGACCGGCTTCTCCTTCGCGGTGTCGGGGATCACGAGCCCGGACGCCGTGGTCTCCTCGGCCTCGCTGGGCTGCACGATGATCCGGTCCTCGAGCGGCTTGAGCTTGAAGTCCTTCGCCATGCCTGTCTCCTCCCTTTGTGCGTGTCGGGGCGGGTTAGCACTCACCCCCCCTGAGTGCTAGCAGGATAGCGCCGGGAGCGCCGAAGGGTCAATCGACGGGGCCGAGGGTCAGATCCCCTTGAGGTAGGCGACCGTCTCGGCCAGCCCGTCCTCCAGGTGGGTCCAGGGCTTCCAGGCGATCGCGGAGGGGGCGGCCGAGATGTCCAGCGCCATCCGCCTGAGCTCCCCCGCGGGCTGGGGACCGTGCTCCGGCTCGCCGGCGAACCCCGTGATCTCCGAGAGCAGCCGATAGAGGTGGTTCACGCTCGTCTCCAGGCCGGTGCCCACGTTGACGAGCTTGCCCGACCCGCCGTCCATCGCCTGGACGAACGCGTGGACGGTGTCGTCGATGAAGACGTAGTCCCGGGTCTGGTTGCCGTCGCCGAAGATCGTCGGCGCCTGGCCCGAGATCATCTGCGAAGCGAAGATCGCGACGACCCCGGCTTCTCCGGTCGGATCCTGTCTCGGTCCGTAGACGTTGCCCAGGCCGAGCGCCGTGAAGTCGATCCCCCGGTACCGCTGGTAGTACGAGAGGTAGTCGAGTCCGACCTTCTTGGAGATGCCGTACGGGGACATCGGACGGGAGCCCTGCGCGGCGGATTCCTTCACCGGCAGCCGTCGGGGCTCCCCGTAGACGGTCCCGCCGCTCGCGGCGTAGATCACCTTCCGGGCACCGACCCCCACCGCCGCCTCCAGCACGTTGAGGAGGCCCATGATGTTCACGCTCGCGTCGTGGACCGGGTCCTCCAGCGAGGGCCGCACGCCAGCCTGTGCGGCCAGGTGGAACACCACCTCGGGACGGTTCCGTTCGAACAGCGACGGGAGGCCGTCGGCGCGCACGTCCATGTTGAAGAACGAGAACTCCTTACCGTAGCCACGTGCCTCGACGAGGTTGGCGATCCGCCCGGTCGAGAGGTCGTCGACCGACACCACCCGGTGGCCCTCAGCCAGGAGGCGCTCGGCGAGCTGCGAGCCGATGAACCCGGCGCCCCCGGTCACCAGGACGGTCGTCACGGCGCCAACCTTAGGTTGGGGTCCGCGCCGATGTCCAGCGAGGACCGTTCACCGCGAGCGAGCCGGGCGGCCCCCACCGCCGCGATCATCGCCGCGTTGTCCGTGCAGAGCTCGAGCGGCGGGAACAGGATCCGCAGACCGGCGCGAGCCCCCTCCTCGGCCATCCGCTCCCGGAGCCTCGTGTTCGCCACCACGCCGCCGCCCAACAGGACGGTCTCCACGCCGCGTTCCTTCGCGGCCGCGACGGTCTTGGCAGCCTGGACGTCGACGATCGCTTCCTGGAAGGAGGCCGCGACGTCCGGCAGGGAGACCTCATGCCCGGCGGCCTGCTCGGCCCGGAGATAGCGGAGGACGGCGGTCTTCAGCCCGCTCATCGAGAAGTCCAGGTCTCCCGAGTCCGCCATCGCCCTCGGGAAGCGGACCGCCTCCGGGTCGCCCTGGGTCGCGAGGGCGTCCAGCGCCGGGCCTCCCGGGAATCCCAGGCCGAGCAGCCTCGCCACCTTGTCGAACGCCTCACCGGCCGCGTCATCGAGGGTCTGCCCGAGCACCTCGTGGCGGTGCATCTCCGCGATGTGCACGAGCATCGTGTGTCCGCCCGAGACGACGAGGCTGACGTAGGGCGGGTCCGGCTCGCCGTGCGCGAGGAAGTTCGCCCAGACATGCCCCTCCAGGTGGTTAACGCCGATCAACGGGGCGCCGGTGGAGAGCGAGATCGCCTTGGCGGCCGCCATCCCGACGAGCAGCGCGCCGACGAGCCCCGGCCCCACCGTGACGGCCACACCGTCCAGGCTCTTGAACCCGACGCCCGCCTCGCTGAGGGCCTGTTCGAGCAGGGGGTTCAGCGACTCGACGTGCGCTCGAGCGGCGACCTCGGGCACCACCCCTCCGAACCGTTCGTGCAGGTGCTCCTGACGTGCGATCAGGTTCGCCCGCACGTGGAACCCGTCCTCCACGACCGCCACGGCGGTCTCGTCACACGACGTCTCGATACCGAGGGTGATCACCCTGGGCGCACGCCCTGCGGGAGGGTCTCCTCGATCTCGTCCAGACGCCGCCGGTACGACTCGGACCTCACGTCGTCGGTCCACATGATGAGCGCGTCCTCGCTCACCTCTTGGTAGTAGTTGCGCCGGATGCCGACGGGCCGGAAGCCGAAGCGAGCGTAGATCCGCTGCGCCCCCCAGTTCGTGACACGAACCTCGAGGGACACCGCGCGCGCTCCCATCTGGATGGCCCCGGGGATCAGCTCTGCCAGCAATCGCGTCGCGATCCCGTGCCCTTGATGCATCGGATCGACGGCCACGTTGGTGATGTGCGCCTCGTCCCCGTAGCAGATCAGTCCTCCGTACCCGACGATCTCCTTGTGGACTCGGGCAACGAGATAGCAGCGGCCGTTCGGATCCGTGATCTCCGCGGCGAAGAGGTTCGGTGACCACGGCCGCGCGTAGACCTGGCGCTCGATCGCCATGACGCCGCGCAGGTGCCGCCTACGCATCGGCGTCACCTCAAGCGCCGGTCCCTCGATCCCGGTTGTCCCACGCGATCTCCGCATCCGACTTCCTCAGGTACATCGGCACCACGTCGTGGAGCCGGTCGTGCTCCTCGCGGAGGAACCGCGGGACCGCCAGCTCGACCAGCGCCGCGGCCTCCGGGTGCGCCCGGATCGTCGAGGCGAACTCGACCCTGCTCCCCAGCCCCTCGAGCTGGTTCCGGTACAGGATGGCACCGTCGCCGACCGCGAGCATCTCCCCCGGCACGGTTTCCAGCTCGGCGCAGAGGTGATCGGGCGTCCCCACCGTGTATTCGGTCCCTCGGACGACCCCGCCCGGGAGCGCCCGGTAGATCGCCGAGAACACCTCCCGTCGGCGTCCGTCGATCACCGCGACGATCAGCTTGTGCGTATGGCGAACCGAGAACGCCAGCGCGTCCAGGCTCGTGATCCCGACGATCGGGACGCTGAGGACCTGGGCGAGCGTCTTCGCGGTCTCGATGCCGACGCGCAGCCCCGTGAACAACCCCGGCCCGATCCCGACGGCGATCCCGCCGACCTGGCCGAGCTCGACGCCGGTCCATCCGCAGAGTTGCTCCAGCGCAGGCGTGACCGCCTCCTGGCGAGCCTTCCCGGTCACCGAGACCGCCCCGAGCAGCTCCCGCTCCGAGCCGATCGCCACCGACGTGTGCGGCGTCGAGGTCTCGATCCCCACGACGATCACGGCGCCGCCTCCGCGACCGGGTCGTCGGATGGCTCGTCGCGGCGGAAGGGTTGGAGGAGCTGCTCGAGCCGTTCCCACCGTAGCGCCCACGATCGCCCGTGGGGTGTGAGCACGATCCGTCGCGCGTCGTCGTCCGTTCCCGTGGTGAGCTGCACGCGGAGCCGGTCCTCGGGCAAGAGCTCCTGGACCACGTCGCCCCACTCGACGAGGAGCACCCGGTCGCGGCCGCCCAGCTCGTCGAGCCCGAGGTCGACGACGTCTTGCACGCGCTCGAGCCGGTACACGTCGACATGGGCGACGTCGAGGCTGCCCGCGTACTCCTTCACCAGTGTGAACGTGGGTGACGCGACGTGATCCTCCACCCCGAGACCTCTTCCGATCCCTTGGACCAGCGTCGTCTTGCCGGCGCCGAGATCCCCCGTGAGGACGATGGTGTCGCGAGGCAGCAGCAGGGTCGCGAGGGCGGCACCGACGTCCCGCGTTCCGTCGGCGGTAGCGGTCGCGAGCTCGAGGCGCATGATCAGAACAGCTCGAGCTGCTCCTCGGGCGCCGGCGCGATCTCGGCGTCCGGCACGCGGACCGGCGCGGGCTCGGGGACCTGAACCGGTGCAGGTGTCGGCTCGGGTGCCGGCGCGGACCCGGGCGCCGGGTCCATCGCCGCGAGGGTGTCGCGCACGAGCTCGAAGTCCTCGCGGAGCTCACCGAACTGGCGCGACTTCTCCCCACCGCCGTGCAGGATCGCGGCCGGATGGAACGTCGGGATCACCGTCCTTCCGTGCCATGGATAGGCATGCCCGCGCATCCGTGTGATCCCCTGCTGGGTCTGCAGGACGAACTTCGTCGCGAAGTTGCCGAGGGTCACGATCACACGCGGCTGGATCGACGAGATCTGTTCAACGAGCCACGGCGTGCAGGACTCGATCTCGTCCTCCTGCGGGTCGCGGTTCCCAGGCGGCCGGCACTTCAGGATGTTGCAGATGTAGACGTCGCCGCGGCCGAGGCCGAGGACGTCGCCGAGGACCTTCGTGAGCAGGTGCCCGGCGGCTCCGACGAACGGCTCACCCTGCTTATCCTCGTGGAACCCGGGCGCTTCACCGATGAACAGCACGTCCGCATCCGGGTTCCCCACGCCGAACACGACCTGGGTCCGCCCGCCGGCGAGCCGGCACCGGGTGCACCCCGCGGCCTC
>CBHFMJ010000126.1:0-7175 GCA_965994715.1 uncultured bacterium
TCGCGTCGCATCGGACCCGGGATGGATTCCTGCCCGAGGTCGCCGGGAGGCTGGCGGCCGCTCGCGAGGCGTTCGGCCGCGACGACCCCGATGTGATCCTCCTCGACGTGATGCTGCCCGACGGTGACGGCCGGGACTTCTGTCGCGATGTTCGGGCTCACTCGGACGTGCCGATCGTGATGCTCACCGCCCGGGGTGAGGAGGTCGACCGGATCGTCGGCCTCGAGCTCGGCGCCGACGACTACGTCGTCAAGCCGTTCTCGGCAGGAGAGCTCGTGGCTCGGATCCGCGCGATCCAGCGCCGCGGCCGCGCCGCGGGGTCGCGGCGGGCGCCGATCACGATCGGCGACCTCGTCCTGGACCCGGCATCTCGCTCGGTCACGAAGGACGGCGCTCCGATCGAGCTCGCCGCGAAGGAATTCGACCTCCTGAGGATGCTGATGTCTCGGGCCGGGGAGGTGGTCGGGCGGGAGGAGATCATGGACGAGGTCTGGGATCCGCACTGGTTCGGACCCACGAAGACCCTCGACGTGCATATCTCGTGGCTGCGGAAGAAGATCGAGGACGAGCCGTCGGCGCCCCGGTACATCACCACGGTCCGCGGCGTCGGGTTCCGGTTCGCCGCGCCCTCTCCCTGACCGGGCGATGCAGGTGGGCGCACGCAGATGAAGGTCCGGACACGGCTGGCCGCCTCGTTCGCCTATGTCCTGCTCGTCGTGATCGTGGCGCTGACCGTCCCGCTCGGCATCGTGCTCCGCGATCGCGCCCGTTCCGAGCTCGAGGCGCTGACCCTCGCGAACGCCCAGACGATCGCCGCCGTCCTCACGCGCGACCAGCTCGAGGACGATCTCGCCGAGCGCCGGGCGCTCGTTCGGAACGCAGCGCGGTACGCGGGAGACGTAGGCGGCCGCGTCGTGGTGCTCGACGACGCCGGCGTCGCGATCGCCGACACCGCCGAGGAGGATCTCGGCGAGGACTTCGCCACGCCGGGGCGACCGGAGGTGGCCAGCGCCCTCGCCTCGCGGCCGCTCGCGGAGGTCCGGCGGAGCGAGGAGGAGGAAGGGGACATCGCGGTCGCGGCCGCCCCGATCATCGACGAAGGCGAGTTGGTCGGCGTCGTGCGGATCTCACGGGACGTGGCGACCGTGCAGGCGAACGTCGGGAGAGCCACCGCGGCGATCGTGGCGGTGGCGCTCGGTGGGCTCATCGCGGGGCTCGTGCTGGTCCTCGCGATCGCGCGGTCGCTCGCGCGGCCGCTGTCCCGGCTGGCTTCGACGGCTCGGCGTCTCGGGGACGGCGATCTCTCGGCCCGCGCCGGGTCCCTGGAGGGAGGGGACGAGGTCCACGAGCTCGCGGGATCGTTCGACGAGATGGCCTCCCGGATGGAACGGACGGTCCGCGCGCAGCGGGAGTTCGTCGCGAACGCGTCCCATCAGCTGCGCACGCCGCTCACGGGGATCAAGCTGCGCCTCGAGGCCGGGATCGCGGAGTCCGACGACGAGGAGGTTCGGACCCAGCTCCGGGCCGCCGACAAGGAGGTCGACCGCCTCTCGCAGATCATCGAACGGCTGCTGACGATGGCGAGCCAGATCGAGGAGGGGACGGTTCCCCACGCCGACCTGGGGGACGCCGTCGAGCGGGCGGTACATCGATGGCGTGAGCGGGCGGTGCGGGGGTCCGCCGAGCTGTCGAACGAGATCGACGGCGCCGAGCTCGCGGTGGTCGCCGATCCCGCCGATGTGGACCAGGTGCTCGACGTCCTGATCGACAACGCGCTCACGCACGCCGCCGGCCCGATCCGGGTCATCGCCTCCGCCGGACCAGGACGAGCGATCGTCTCCGTCGTGGACCGTGGACCGGGGATCCCCGAGGACGAGGTCGCGCGGGTGACGGAGCGCTTCTTCCGCGGTCGCGCCGCAGCCACGGGCGGGTCGGGGTTGGGGTTGGCGATCGCCCGTGAGCTCGCCGAACGCTGGGGCGGTGGCCTCGACCTGCGCTCCGAGGACTTCAGCACCCGTGTGGACGTGTGGTTCCCCGTGCCTCCCGACGGCGCCTTAGTCGGTCCTTAACGACCGGGCCGCTACGGTGGAGGCATGAAACGCGTCGTCGCCATGATCGTGCTCGGCATCGGCGGCCTCGCCGCGGCGATCGCGCTGACCGTCGGCGCGCTGGCACTGGCCGGGGACGTGGGCACGGTGGTGCAGCCGACCCTCTCGGGATCCGGCTCCGCTTCCCGATCCCCAAGCGCGTCGGCCGAGGAAGAAGGCCGCTCCGAGACGCCGTCCCCGTCGGCCGACGACCACGGCGGAGGGTCCGATGACCCCGCCGGCAGCGACGACTCGGGCGGCAACTCCGGGCCGGGCTCGGACAACTCCGGGTCGGGCTCCGGCAACTCCGGCTCCGGCTCGGACGACTCCGGTTCGCACGACGACGACTGAGGCTTACCGCCGCCTTTACCTGCCTCTGGGCAGCCGGTAACCCGCCGCTCCCTACCTTGGTCGTAGGCGATCTCGACGAGATCGACGACAGAGGAGGAAGACATGCAGATCGTGCGGAAGGTGATGGCGGCGGTGGCGTTGCTGCTGGTGGGCGGACTCGTGATCGGAGCCACCATGGCCTTCGCGGGAGACTCGCCGAGTCCGAGCGCCTCGGTCGCGTCGACGGCGAGCGCCTCGTCGGCCAGCGAGACACCGTCGGCCAGCGAGACCCCGGCGATCGGAGACGACGGCACGGCGGACCAGGGCCCCGGCGACGTCCCGGTCGGGACCGGAGATCTCACGGACGGAGGGCTGGTCTCCGGAGACGACGACGGGACGCTCGACCAGGGCCCCGGCGACTTCTCGTTCGGTGACGACGACGGCGATGACCGTGACGACGATGCCGACGACGAGCAGGGAGACGACGACAACTCCGGTCCGAGCGAGAACAGCGGTCCCGGGAGCGTCGACGACGACTCCGGGCACGGGAGCGACGACTGAGGGACGGACGTCCTCGACGCCCGAGGGCGACGGCGCCGACGGCGCCGCCGCCCTTCCGCGTCGGCCGCTAGCATCTGCTCGCGATGGCCGATGATCCGGGCGCCGGGCGACCGCAGGAGGAGCGCTCTCCGGTCGGCCCGATCGACCCGCTCGTCGTCCCCCGATTCGCCGGCCCCGCGACGTTCGCTCGCCTGCCTCGACGCGAGGACGTCGACGCCGGCGACGTGGCCATCCTCGGGATCCCCTTCGACAGCGGCGTGACCTACCGCCCGGGGGCCCGTTTCGGTCCGCAGGCCGTGCGGAGCGCGTCCCGGTTGCTCCGGTCCTACCATCCCGCCCTGGACGTGAAGCCGTTCGCCGCGCAGCAGGTCGTCGACGCCGGCGACGTCGCGTGCAATCCCTTCGACATCGCCGAGGCGATCACGCAGATCGAGGCGGGCGCCGAGGAGGCGTTGGACTCCGCCTCGGCGCTGCTGTCGATCGGCGGCGATCACACGGTCGCACTCCCGCTCCTGCGGGTCATGCACCGCCGTCACGGCCCCATCGCGCTCGTGCACTTCGACGCGCACCTGGATACCTGGGACACCTACTTCGGGGCCGCGTACACGCACGGAACACCGTTCCGCCGCGCCTGGGAGGAGGGCCTCCTGCTCGAGGACAAGGCCACCCATATCGGGATCCGGGGGCCGCTCTTCTCACCGGACGACCTCGTGGACGACGCCCGGTTCGGGTTCGAGATCGTGACCGCGATGGACGTCCTGGACGAGGGCCGCGCGGCGGTCGCGGACAGGGTTCGCAGCCGGCTCGCCGATGCGCCGGTCTACGTCTCGATCGACATCGACGCGCTCGATCCCGCCTTCGCGCCGGGAACAGGAACACCGGAAGCCGGTGGTCTCACGAGCCGCGAGCTCCTCGGGATCCTCCGCGGCTTCGCGGGCATCCGGCTCGTGGGCGCGGACATCGTCGAGGTCGCCCCGCCGTACGATCACGCGGAGATGACGGCGGTGGCCGCCTCACACGCCGCCTACGAGCTGCTCGCGCTGTTCTGCTCGAAGGCCTAGCGGTTCTTCTCCAGGATCGCCGGGTCGGCGCCGAGGAACCGCATCAGGTTGCCGAAGATCGCGAACAGGGTGAACGTCGTGGCGGCGATCACGATGAAGACCACCGCGACCGCCGCGATCGTCGGCGTGAACCCGTAGCGGAGCCCGTTCACGATCTTCACCGGGAGCGTCTCGACCGTGAATCCGGCGACGAGGAACGAGATGATGTACTCGTTCAGGCTGAGGACGAAGGCCGCCGCGTACCCGGTGACCATCGACGGGATCAGCAGCGGGAGGGTGATCGTCCGGAACGTCGTCCGCTGATCCGCGCCGAGCGTCCGTGCGGCCTCCGGGAGCGCCTGGTCCATCGTCTCCATCGCGAGCGAGATCGTGACGAGCGGAAGCGTCGAGAAGAAGATCGCGTGCGCGATGATCACGTTCTCGATCTTCCCCACGTGACCGGACGAGAGCCAGAACACCTGCATCCCGAGGGCGCTGATGATCGGCGGCAGCATGAACGGGAGGATGCCCAGCGTGTACAGCAGCGGCGCGAGCCGGATCCGGTACGTCCGGAGCACGTAGGCGAGCGGCGTCGCGATCAGCACCGCGAGGCCCGCGCTGATGGCCGCGATCTCGACGCTGTAGCGGATCGACCTCTGCCATCCGGAGTCGGTGAACAGCTGCGCGTACCAGGAGAGCGAGAAGCTCTCCGGCGGGAAGTTCAGATAGCGGTTCTCATTCACGGACCCCACGGCGATCACCACGAGCGGCGCGAGCAGGAAGACGACCACCAGGGTCACGACGATCGCCCGAAGCGCCCGCACCTACGTGACCCGCCTCGTGCGGGACTCGATCAGCCCGACGATCCCGACGACCACCAGCGACAGCACCGTCAGGAAGATCGCCATCGCCGCCGCGAACGGCACGTTCGCGTTCGCGGACGCCTGATCCGCGATGAAGACCGAGAGGGTCCAGTGCTCGGGCCGACCGAGGAAGAACGCGATGATGTAGCTCCCGAGCGTGAACACGAACACGAGGAGGAAGCCGGCCACGAGGATCGGCCGCGCGATCGGCACGACGACGGTCCAGAACGTCCTCCACGGCGACGCCCCCAGCGTCTGCGCGGCCTCCGTGATCTCCGGATCCAGCCGGGTGAGCTGCGGGTAGAGCGTGAGGATGCAGTACGGGAACGCGATGTAGCACAGCCCGAGCAGCACCGCGGCGAAGCTCGGCTGGTAGGCGGCCGACTCGCTCATGATCCCCAGCCAGACCAGGATGTTCGAGATCCCCGAGGCGCGGCCGAGCAGGATGTACCACGAGAACGCGACGATCACCTCCGAGAGGCTGAGCGCCGAGAGCACCACGACCAAGAGGATCACGTGCGGGCGGCGGCGCATGCGGGTGAGGAAGTACGTGAACGGGAACGCGATCGCGATGCACACGAGTCCGGCCAGCAGGCAGATCCCGATCGAGAACAGCGCGCGCTCGAGGAACACGGGCTGGAAGAGGCGCTGCCAGTTCGCGAGCTCGAACGCCGGCGTGTAGAACGCGCCCGGATCGCGGTGGTAGAAGCTCGTCGCCACCATGATCCCGAAGGGGATCAGGAAGAACACCACGAGCATCCCTACCGGGAACGCGAGGACGCCGAGGGTGCGGCCCGAAGGTTGCTCCCGGGTGCTCACGACGACACGACCACGCAGTCCTCGGCGGGGAACCGCACCGCGACCTCGGCGCCCTGCTCGACGGGAACCCAGTCGCGCGGCGAGCCCGCCACGATCACGTGCTCTCCGAGACCGCAGTCCACGAAACACTCGAAGAGCTCGCCCAGGTCACGGACGAACACGACCGAACCGAGGAGGGCGTTCCGTTCCGGCATGCCGTCCGCGACGAGCTGCGCGGCTTCCGGCCGGACCGAGATCGACACCTCACCGGTGGCGTCCGCTCCGCCCGCGACGTCGAAGGGACGGCCGGCGACCGCGACCGAGCCGTCACCGGACGCCTCGCCCACCAGCAGGTTGGTGCGGCCGATGAACCCCGCCACGAACGGCGACCCGGGACGCCGGTACACCTCGAGCGGGGGCCCGACCTGCTCGATCCGCCCCGCGTTCATCACGACGACGAGGTCGGACATCGTCATCGCCTCGCGCTGGTCGTGGGTCACGATGATCGTCGTGATCCCGAGCTGCTGCTGGAGCAGGCGCAGCTCCACCTGCAGCTGCTCCCGGAGGTTTGCGTCGAGCGCCGACAACGGCTCGTCGAGGAGGAAGAGGCGCGGCTCCAGCGCCAGGGCGCGGGCGGTCGCGACGCGCTGGCGCTGGCCGCCCGAGAGCTGCTGGATCCGCCGGTCACCCATCCCCTCGAGCGAGACGAGGTCGAGGAGCTCCCGCACCCGGGACGTGATGCGGTCCTTCTCCGTCCCCCGGATCCGGAGGCCGTAGCCGATGTTGCCGGCCACGTTGAGATGGGGGAAGAGGGCAAGGCTCTGGAAGACCATCCCGATGTCGCGCGTGTAGGCCGGCCGGTCGGTGACGTCCTCCTCGTCGAGGAAGACGCGGCCCTCCGTGGGGCGCTCGAGCCCCGCGATCATCCGCAGCATCGTGGTCTTGCCGCACCCGGACGGCCCGAGGAACGAGATCAGCTTGCCGGGGGGCAGCTCGAGGTCCACCCCCGACACCGCGGTGACGTCGTCGAACCGCTTGACCAGCCCCTCGAGCCGGAGGCCTCCGCGTGCGTCCATGGCGCGCCTGCTCATGGAGTCACCCTGTTCTCCGGCGCTAGGAGAGGATCAGCTCGGTCCAGTTCTGGTCGATCCAGTCCTCCAGCTCGTTGTACATCTCGTACTTCGGCTGCAACGCGACCTCGGGACCGGGGCCGGCGACCGCCTCGTACTCCTCGTCGCTCATCGTCATCGTGTCCCGCTTCGTCGACGGGATCGTTCCGAGGGTGAGCGCGAGCTCCTGCTGGACGTCGGGTCGGCACATGTAGTCGATGAAGGCGACACAGGCGCCCAGCTCCTCGGTGGTCTTCGAGATCGACCAGAACCCGGTGTCGATGATCGCTCCCTCGGTCGGGAACACGCTCCGCAGCGGGGCGCCGCCGCCGGCCTCCGAGGCCGCGAACAGCGTGATGTCGTGGTAGAACTGCCCGAGCGACACCT
>CBHFMJ010000127.1:0-7161 GCA_965994715.1 uncultured bacterium
CCGTGACGGCGCGCAGGCGCCCGGCCTGTCCTACTCGGTGGAGGACCGCATGCGTATCCTCCACAAGCTCGACCAGCTCGGCCTGCCCTACATCGAGGGAGGATGGCCGGGCGCGAACCCGCGCGACACGGAGTTCTTCCGCCTCGCCACGAAGGAGACGCTCGACCATGCGGAGCTCGTCGCGTTCGGGATGACCCGGCGGGCGGGCGAGAAGGCGGAGGAGAGCGCGACCCTGCGCGATCTCCTCGACGCCGGGACCGAGACGGTCACGTTCGTGGGCAAGAGCTGGGACGTCCACGTCGAGAAGGCCCTCCGGACCAACCTCGACGAAGGCGTGGCGATGGTCCGCGACACCGTCCGGCATCTCCGGGCCCAGGGCCGCCACGTCTTCTTCGACGCCGAGCACTTCTTCGACGGCTACCTCGGGAACGCGGGCTTCGCGATCCGTGTGCTCGAGGCGGCGGCCGAGGAGGGTGCCGAGCGCCTGGTGCTCTGCGACACGAACGGTGGCACGCTGCCGTCCGACGTCGCTCGCATCGTGGGGGAGGTCTGCGCCCGCGTGGACGGCGTCCCGCTCGGGATCCACACGCACAACGACGCCGGGTGCGCGGTGGCATCCGCCCTCGCCGGCGTCGAGGCCGGCGTCCTCCAGGTCCAGGGCGTCGTGAACGGCTACGGCGAGCGCACCGGCAACGCCGACATCGTGCCGATCGCCGCGAACCTCGTGCTGAAGATGGATGCCGACTGCCTGCCGCCCGGCGCGGTCGAGCGGTTGACGGAGGTCGCGCACTACGTCGCGGAGGTCGCGAACGTCGCGCCCGATTCCCGGCAGCCCTACGCGGGCCGCTTCGCGTTCACGCACAAGGCCGGTCTACACGCGAGCGGCGTCGCCCGGTTCAGCGAGGCGTACGAGCACGTCTCCCCTGACGCCGTGGGCAACCGGCGCGGCGTGGTCGCGTCGGATCTCGGGGGCGCCGCCACGCTGAAGATGAAGGCGGCCGAGTTCGACTTCGCGATCGAGGACGAGGCGGTGCCGACGGTCCTCGAGCAGCTCAAGGAACGGGAGGCCCGCGGCTACACGTTCGAGCTCGCGGACGCGTCCCTCGAGCTCCTGATGCGGCGGGCGTCCGGATGGACGCAGCCGTTCTTCGAGATCGACAGCTACCGCGTGCACGTCGAGGAGCGTGTCGGCGACGGCGATGCGCCGCTCGCGGAGGCCACCGTGAAGGTCCGCACGAAGGGCTCGCGCCACATCGAGTCCGCCGAGGGCCACGGCCCCGTCGGCGCGCTCGACGACGCGCTCCGCAAGGCGCTCACGAACGACTACCCGGAGCTCCGGCATATCGAGCTCGAGGACTACCGGGTGCGCGTGCTCGCCGAGACGCACGGCACGGGGGCGGTGGTCCGCGTGCTGATCGACTCCTCGAACGGCGAGCGTTCCTGGACCACGGTCGGGGTCAGCGAGAACATCATCGAGGCGTCGTGGGAAGCCCTCACGGACGCGTACCTGTTCGGCCTGCTGCATCCTCGGGAGATCGCCGAGCCCTGACCACGGTGCGTCGACTCCATCGCACGAGGACTGGGAACATGGGCTGATGGAGCTGCGAACGATCGGGACGATCCCGGTGCCGCTGGCGGGCATCGGCTGCAACAACTTCGCGCGGCGGATCGACGAGGAACGTTCGCGCGAGGTCGTGGACGCTGCCTTCGAGGCCGACGCGACCCTGTTCGATACCGCCGACCTCTACGGAGACACGCACTCTGAGGAGATCCTCGGGCGAGCGCTGGGGTCCCGCCGGGACCGCGCCGTGATCGTCTCGAAGTTCGGGATGCGGACGCCGCCTGAGGAGATGACGGGCGGTGACCCCCGATGGGTGGTCCGAGCGTGCGAGGAGAGTCTCCGCCGCCTCGGGACCGACCGGATCGACGTCTACCTGCTTCACACGCCCGACGACGCGACGCCGATCGGCGACACGCTCACGGCGATGTCACGGCTGGTCGACGAGGGGAAGGTGCGGGAGATCGGGTGCTCCAACTTCTCCGAGAAGCAGCTCGAAGAGGCGACCGAGGCCGCACGCGACCTCGAGGTTCGCTCCTTCGTCACCGTGCAGAACGAGTACAGCCTCGTGGAGCGCGAGCCTCGGGATGAAGTGCTCCCCGCCTGCCGGCGGCTCGGCATGAGCTTCATGCCGTACTTCCCGCTCGCATCGGGACTCCTGACCGGGAAGTACCGGCGGGGCGAGCCGCCCGCGCCGGGGACCCGGATGGCGGGCCGCGGCGGCTGGGACGAGTTCCTCACCGACGAGCGCTTCGACGTCGTCGAGCGATTGAGCCGGTTCGCGGAGGCACACGGGCACACGCTGCTCGAGCTCGCGATGTCCTGGCTGGCGGTCCAGCCGGAGATCGCCACCGTGATCGCAGGGGCGACAAGCGCCGAGCAGGTGCGGCAGAACGCCGAAGCGATCGAGTCGTGGCGGCTCACCGACGACGAGCTCGCCGAGATCGACGAGCTACTCACGTAGTCGGTGCAGCACGCAGAAGCCGCGAAGGCTGACTCGCGACGCTACGAGGCGGGCCGCTGCCACTCCTCGCGGAGCACGCTCATCACGAGCTCGTCGTGCCGAGCGCCGTCGTACCAGGCGTGGGCGCGGAGCCTGCCCTCCTCCACGAACCCGGCCTTGCGATAGGCACCCACGGCTCGCTCGTCGTCTGCGAGGACTCGGAGGGAGATCCTCGCGAGGTTGAGATGGCGGAAGCCGTAGTCCAGCAACGTGCGGACCGCGTCCTGCCCGTACCCCTTGCCCCAGTAGGCCTTTCCGAGCCGGATCCCGATCTCGGCTCGCTGCTGGAAGTGGTCGATCGAATGCAGTCCGCACATCCCGATCGTCTCTCCGTCGACGTCGATCGCGAACCAGGCCGAGTCCGTGTGACGCTCCTCGAGCCAACGGCGATCGCGAGCCTCGATCTCCTCGAGGGAGAGGGGGGCAACGGAGGATCGTGGGTGGAGAGTGCGCGCACCTCGATCGTCTCCACGAGCTCGTAGAGACGCTCGCGGTCCCTCTCCTGGATCGGACGCAGCTCGACCCGGTCGCCCTCCAGCACGGGCGGAGCCTACGCGAACCCTCCACACGTCATTCACGGCTCCTTCACACCGCGGCGCGAACCTGAGGCCAGGGATGGGAGGGACCCATCCGGCAAGGAGGTTCGAGATGCGACGCGGGTTCGGATGGAGCGCCGCGATCCTGGTGATCCTGCTGTTGGTGGGGGTGGGGATCGGCGCCTACAACTGGGGCGTCACGGAAGGGCTGGAACGAACCGGCGAGGGCGTCGAGGTCGTCCGGTACGTCGGTGGCCATGGGTTCGGGTTCTTCCCGTTCTTCCTCTTCTTCCCGCTGTTCTTCCTGGCACTGTTCGCGTTCAAGGGCGCGATGTGGCGCCGGCACTGGGATCACGAAGGCGGGCCCGGCGGTCACCACGGACCCGGTGGTCACGGCAGATGGGAGCAGGGATACGACGAGTGGCACCGCCGGCAGCACGAGAGCGGCGGAGGATCGGGCGGGCAGGACCCGCCTGCCTAACCACCGAACTAGGGTTGCGGGAGAGCAGGTCTCGGAGCTCGTGGCCTGCTCTCCTCGTGACGTTCCCCGCCGGGTCCCCCATAGTTCCTCGGTGGGAGTCGCGCTTCTTGCGGTGGTGTGCGTCGTCTCGCTCCAGGTCCTTCGGGTGTTCTTCCCGATCATCTTCGACGGTTTCGAGGACGTGGGGTATGCGGCTGCGGCGGCGGTGGCGGTCGGCATCCCCGCGCTCGGGTCCATCCTGGGTGCGTCGTTCCGCGAGGTGATCGGCGATCGGCGCTCCGTCCTCCTGGGCGTCGGCCTGCTGGCGACGGGCCGGATCGCTCTCCAGGTGGCGGGAACGATCCCGTTCTGGCTCGTGGCGATCACGACCGCCGCTGCTCTCTGGGCGCTCATGTCGATCGTCGCCACCGGTCTCGCCGGACGTGCACCCCGGCCGGTACAGGGCCTCCTGCTCGGCTTCGCCGTCGACCTCGCGATCCGGAGCCTCTTCCACGGTTGGGATCCCGTGTGGCAGGACGGGGTGCTGCCATGGGTCGTGGCCGTCTCACTCGCCGTGGGAGGGATGATCCTCGCGATCATGACGACGCGCACGGTGCGGAGCGACGGATCGAGCGTGTCGTGGGTCGCTCTGGTCGCGATCGGTCCCTTCCTGTTCCTGCATGCGCTCTTCCTGCAGAACGCTCCGTTCGTGGTCTCTAGATCCGGCGTGACCTCGCTCCAAGCGGTCGCCATCATCCTCGCGCTCGACGCGGCGACGATCCTCGTGGTCGGCGCGTGGCCACGCTGGCAGATCTGGCTGGCGGTGATAGCGGGCGTGGGCGTGGTCGGTCTCCGCCTGGGCCCCGGCGCCGGACTGCTGATCCTCCTCGCGCTCGTGTCGATGGGCACCGCGGTGATGCTCGTCCTCGCCTTCCGATCGCCTGCCGGACGCGGCCGCGCCTTCCAGCTTCTGGCTCACGCCGGCGGCCCCGCCGTGCTCGGGGTGTTGGTCGTCGCGTACCAGAAGCCGAGGCCGCTGCCGCTCCCCGGCGGATCCCTCCTCGAGGCCGCGACGATCGCGCTCCTCTTGCTGGCATGGGTGGGCTCGAGATCCCCTCCGGGCCGCCTGGCTCCGCTCGGTCGCGGAATCGCCTTCGGTGCGACCCTCCTCCTGGGCGTGCCGTTGGGTCTGTGGTTGTCGACCCCGGCCCTGGCGACCCAGACCTCGAACGCTCCCCAGGTGATCAGACTGCTCGATTACAACGTCCACTCGGCGGTGAACGACGGTCAGGTCGACCTGGAGGCCATCGCGTCGACGATCGAGGCACGGAGCCCATCCATCGTGGTCCTGCAGGAGGCGAGCCGTGGGTGGCCAGTGACGGGGATGACCGATGTGGTCGTGTGGCTGTCCTGGCGGCTCCGCATGCCGTACCTGTACGGGCCGGCAGGGGACGGGCCGTACGGGAACACGATCATGTACCGGCCGACGCTCCAGGTCCTCACGACGGAGCAGGGACCGCTCCCACAAGGTCGGGGTCTGCACCCGCGGAGCTACCTCTCCGTGACCTTCGCCGAGGATCCGCTCCGCGTGGTTGCGACCCATCTCGACGGCGAGGTGGACCCTCGAACGCGGCTCCTGCAGATCGACGGCCTCCTGCGTGCGATCGACGACGCGGCCGGCACCATCGTCGCCGGCGACCTGAACGCGGAGATCGGGTCTCCGGAGCTGGCCAAGTTCCAGGAACTCGGCTTCGTCACGGTGCAGGACCTGACGGGGGAATGGGCCGCCACGTTCCCCGAGGAGGGAGAGATCTTCGATCACATCCTCATCGGGAGTCACTTGACCGCGACGGATGTGGCGGTCGGGCGGACCGATGTGTCCGAT
Organism: uncultured bacterium; assembly: GCA_965994715.1. Classification (GTDB taxonomy): domain Bacteria; phylum Actinomycetota; class UBA4738; order UBA4738; family HRBIN12; genus JAJNBA01. The sequence goes on from CBHFMJ010000127.1 coordinate 5,443, forward strand.
CACTTCCCGGTCGTCGCGACGATCCGTCGTCTCTGACACATGCAGACGTGAGCCATCGGTCACCTCGCCGTTCGTTCACGGGTCCTTCACAGACCCGACGTAGAGTCGCCGGATGAAGACCGTTCTCGTCGTCGAGGACGAGATGAAGATCGCGCGCGTGGTGCGTGACTACCTCACCGACGCCGGCTTCGACGTGATCGTCGCCTCCAGCGGCGAGGCCGCCCTCGCGAGCGCGCGTGGATCGAGGCCCGACCTCGTCGTGCTCGACCTCGGTCTCCCGGGTGTCGACGGGCTCGACGTGGCGCGCGAGCTCCGCGGCTCGTCACACGTCCCGATCGTGATGCTCACGGCACGCGGCGAGGAGACCGACCGGATCGTCGGCCTCGAGCTCGGCGCCGACGACTACGTCGTGAAGCCGTTCAGCCCTAAGGAGCTTGTGGCGAGGGTGCGCGCCGTTCTCCGTCGCACCTTCGCCGCGGAGATGTTGCGGGAACAGCCGGTGCGGGTCGCGGACGTCGAGATCGATCCGCAGCGGATGCGGGTCACGGCGGGTGGCCGGCCCGTCGAGCTGACGCCCACGGAGTTCCAGCTCCTCGCCGCGCTCGCCCGCGAGCCGGGGCGCGTGTTCACGCGAGGACAGCTGCTGGACGCGATTCACGGCATGGCGATCGAGTCCTACGAGCGCGCGATCGACGCGCACGTCAAGAACATCCGGAAGAAGCTCGAGCCCGAAACCGGGAAGCCGCGCTACGTCCTGACCGTCCACGGCGTCGGATATCGGTTCGCGGATGCCTGACGATCGCCACCACCCGCACCCCCATGGTCCGCCGTGGAGCGGCGGTCCACCGTGGGGCGGGCCGTGGGGGCGAGGACGGCCTCCGTGGTGGCCCGAAGGAGAGGATTGGCCGCCGCTCGGGCCCGAGGCGTGGCGCGGCATGCGCCGCCGCTTCCTGGGCAAGTTCGTCCTCATCCTCGCGGTCGCCGTCGCGGCGATCGTCGGTCTCTCGGCGCTTGTGGGCGGCTTCCTCTCCCGTGGGGAGGGGGACCGCGGCCCGTTCTTCCCGGTCGGGCTCGTCGTCGTGATCCTCGTGGTGATCCTGGTGGTGCGGGCCGGCCGACGGTTCGCCTCCCCGGTCGTCGATGTGATGGAGGCGGCCGACCGGGTGGCCGCGGGGGACTACGAGGCGCGCGTCGAGGTCCGCGGACCCCGCGAGGTGCAACGCCTCGGCGCGGCGTTCAACGCGATGACGGAACGGCTGGGCTCGAACGAGGACCGCCGCCGCCAGCTCCTCGCCGACGTCGCGCACGAGCTCCGGACGCCGCTCTCCGTGATCCAGGCGAACCTCGAGGCGCTGGTCGACGGCCTCTACCCGGCCGACGAGACCCACCTGCGATCCGTCCTGGACGAGACGAAGGTCATGGCGCGGCTACTGAACGACCTGCAGACGCTCTCGACGGCCGAGGCCGGCGCGCTCTCGCTGCACCTCGAGCCCACCGAGCCACGCCACCTGATCGAGAGCGCGGTGCGATCGTTCGCCGCCCAGGCGGGCGACGCGGGCCTCCGACTCAACACGCGCATCGCGGAGTCGCTGCCGGAGATCGACGTCGACCGGCTGCGCATCGGCGAGGTCCTCGGCAACCTGATGTCCAACGCGCTCCGGCACACGGCCGCCGAGGGCTCGGTCACACTCGAGGCGTTCGCCGCGGGGGATGGGGTCG